>NZ_JBBEVD010000051.1:0-226022 GCF_037414265.1 Pseudoalteromonas sp. C12FD-1 | reverse complement strand
CCGATCCTGAAATAGTCGGTGTGGTGTCGTTTGTATCGCCCACGGGATCAATTATTACTGTGGGTCCTGCGGTATCTATAACGCCTGTGGTTGAAGCTGAGGCTTCATTTCCTGCTGCATCAGTGGCTGTGGCCGTTATTGTAAACTCTCCCTCAGCTATAGGTGCTGTAGCTCCTACTTGCCATGATCCATCTTCTGCAACAACTGCCGTTAAGGTTTGCGAGTCACCATTAGAGTCTGTTACTAATACAGTGATCGAGCTACCAGGCTCAACATCCGTTGTGGTACCACTAAATACAGGGGTTGAATCGCTAGAGTCAGTAAAATCATTTACACTAATCGTTGGTGCGGTTAAATCTATAATGCCAGTTTGTGAGTCTTGCGCGCTATTACCAGCACTATCACTTACATTTGCCACCACGCTAAACTCACCCTCAGCTAATGCTTGTGGGACATCTATACTCCATGTGCCATCACCATTTATAGCAGTGACAAATTGCTGCTCAGCGCCAGCATTATCAGTCACAATCACAGTAACCACACTACCCGCTGCTAAACCTTGAGTAGACCCGCTTATAGTAGGCGTTGTATCATTTGTATCACCAATATTATCTATAGTTACGGTAGGTGCGGTTAAATCTATGGTGCCAGTAACCGTTGCTGTACTACTATTACCAGCTTCGTCACTGACACTTGCAGTAACTGTAAAGTCACCTTCGCTAAGTTCATTAAGTATATCGGCGCTATAACTTCCATCGGCATTAGTAACTGCTGTAATAGTTTGTTGATTACCGTCACTATCGGTTATTAATAAAATGACCTCAGTACCTTGAGGTACATCTACAACGCTGCCTGAAACACTCGGTGTTGTATCGTTGGTATCTGTAATTGGGTTAATAGTAATCGCAGGATCGGTTAAATCAATTTCGCCTACTTCAGTAGCAGAGGCAGTATTGCCAGCAGCATCGGTTACTGTTGCAACCACCGTAAATTGACCCTCTACCAACTCATCCGTTGCTTCAATCGACCACGAACCATCGGCATTTGTGGTTACTTGCACAGTTTCTGTTGCGCCATCACTGCCTGTAAAGGTAACTGTAACCACCGCTCCTGCGTCAACATCTTGCGTAGTACCGCTAATTGTTGGAGTGGTATCATTTGTATCAATAATAAAGTTAATACTTACGGTCAAATCTACATTACCGACCGTACTTGCTTGCGCCTCATTGCCCGCATCGTCTATAACAGCTGCAACGACAGTAAAATCCCCTTCAGGCAGAGGCTGTGTAACTTGAGCGCTCCAAGAACCATCTTCTTGAGTGACCGCTAAAAGATTAAAAGTACTGCCATCACTTGCGGTAATAGTTAGGGTTATAGTGGTACCAGCAGGCACATTAGCGGTATTACCACTTAAAAATGGCGTGGTATCGTTGGTATCGGCAATAGAGTCAATTTGAATAGAAATAGGGGCAAATGTAACTTCACCACTTGTTTGCGCGGATGCTTCATTACCCGCCGGGTCACTCACTGTCGCGGTAACACTAAAATCTCCGCCAGGAATAGCGTTGGGCGATTCAACACTCCACGTGCCATCAGCCTCAAGCGTGGTTGTTAAGGTTTGTACATTACCGTCGCTATCGGTTACTAAAACCGTAATTACCGAGCCCTCTGGTGCTCCTTCAACACGTCCTACAAAAGTAGGCGTTGTGTCATTAGTGTCTGCAATGGCCGTAACCGTTATCTCAGGGCTAGTTAAATCAACTAACCCTTGCTCTACTGCTTGTGACTCATTACCTGCAGTGTCGGTCACGGTTGCATTAACTTCAAACTCACCTTGTGCTAAAGGTGTAGAAACACTGACAGACCAGCTGCCATCATCATTTGTTTGCGTTAACAGCGTTTGAACTTGTCCATTAATGTCAGTAATAACCACAGTAATTACCGAGCCTGCTGGCACATCCTGCGCAGAACCTGTAATAACAGGGGTTGTATCTTGCGTATCGGCAATCGCATTAATTTCTACAATTGGTGCCGTTAGGTCAATAATTCCAGCATCACTTGCAAGTGCTTGGTTGCCTACGCTATCACTCACCTGCGCATCAACAGTAAAATCACCCTCTGGTAGTGCCACACCCACATCAACAGCCCAGCTACCATCTTCACCGGTAATAGCTGTTAAAAGCTGCACTTCGCCTGCACTGTCGGTTACTGTGATTGTTACTTCAGTACCTTGTGGCACACCGGTTGTAGTACCCGTTAATGGCGGCGTAGCATTATTAGTCTCACCTGCTACTGTAACTGTAATTTCTGGAGCGGTTAAATCAATACTCGCAACTGCTTGGTCAATTGCTTGGTTACCAGCGGCATCAGCTGCTACTGCGTTAACATTAAACTCCCCTTCTGCCAAAGGCGATGTAGTGGTAATACTCCAATTACCTTGTGCATCAACTTGTGTCACTATCGTTTGTTGTGTGCCTGTGCTATCGGTAAGTGTTACAGAGACGTTGTCGCCAGTATTCAAGCCCGCTACCGACCCCGTAACCGTTACTGTTTGAGATGCAGAGTCTGCAACAGGGTCAATATTAATTACCGGCGCTGTGGTGTCTATCTCAATAGAAATAGCATCGTTAAACGCATTACCATCCGGGTCGGTGGCTTCAACAACTACGCTCACGGGTCCATCGGCTATCGGGTTAGGCAATGTAATTTCAAACGTGCCATCTGGGTTAATAACCGCGCTTACTACTTGAGAGTTACCATTTTCATCTGTCACAGTAATATTTACTGTTTCACCCACTAAGTTTTCACTTGTACCACTAATTGTTGGCTGAGATGAATTAGTTAAACCTACCTCATTTAATGATAGTGACGCAGTGCCATCATCAGGAACTACCCCATCAGAGGTGTCGCGAATATTTAGTGCTTCTGTAGAATCAGGATCAAAGCTTGAATCAAATGCAACGCTATTAGGGTTAACCCCCTCTGCAATACGTGTAAGCTGAACAAACGAGCTTCCTCCGCCAGAGCCCGCGCCACCAGCACCACCTGCGGCTGTTGCTTCTAAATTATCTAAAATATCACCATCGCCCTCTAAGGCATCTAAAAAGTCAGTAACATCAGAATTAGCCGCCGTTTGGCCATCGTTATTATCATTTTGTTCTAAGCTTGCAATGGCCGCGTCTAAGCTTTCGTCAAACACTGTGGTTTCGCTGCTATCGCGGGTTTCTTGTGCTAGTAAATCAGGGGTAATTTTTACGTTTTGATTAGCAGGAATCGACAGAGTTTCTCCTTGCACATCAATTGTTAGCGATGAATTATCAGCGGTAACCACTAAATCGCCCACAGTAATAGTATCGCCTATTTCAAGTGGCTTAATTGTGCCATCTTCTAAAACAACACCAGCAGACCCTTTTAAGTCTATTACTAATAATTGATTAGATTCCATTTCACTTACCTCAAACATAAGAATTAAAAACTATTAATTAAAATGTAGAACAGCAAAACGCATTAGATACTGTACTCAAGTACAGTTTTTAGAAAAACATTAAAAATAAAAAAGTGGTAGATAATAAATTTTATGCTAGCCAAAACGATTATTTGCGAAATATGTATTTATTGACTAAACCATAGGGTAGGTATTGATAGCCTAAGTAACCCCTAAGAGGAAGAAATGATTACAAAAAATACTTTACTAAAGCAAAGAGGAAAACTGCTTATAGGCATAACGCTAAGTGCGCTGGGCGCAACGCATGTGGCAAACGCCAATGACAGCTCAGTGCTACCGCTTACGTACGTTACCAGTAAAGCAATTGAAAATAATCCAGAAGTACAGCAAGCATGGCATACTTTTAAATCCTCAATTTATGGCGTAGATGCAGCTCGCTCAGGCTACTTACCTAGTGTTGATGTATCTGCCAGCGCAGGCTATGAGCGCCGAAATTACGGTATTGAAGACGAATACAACCGCAACACGGCAGAGCTTAGTGTTACTCAAATGCTTTACGACGGGTTTAGAACGTCTAACACCGTTGAAAGATTTGAGCGCATTCAGCTCATTCGGTATTTTGAATTACTCTCACAAACAGAGCAAACAGCATTAGATGCATCTATTGCATTTTTAGATGTGCAAAAATTTAAAGAGCTTGTGACACTCGCTGAAGAAAACCTGCAAGAACACGAGTCTGTATACCAACAAATTGAACAAAGTGTAGGAGCCGGTGTTGCCCGAGCAGCAGATCTAGAGCAAATTAGCGGGCGCTTATCGCTAGCGCAATCTAATGTGCTAACCGAGTACGCTAACCTGCACGATGTAACAGCGCGTTATTTAAGAGTTGTTGGCGAGCTACCCGTTAATGATATAAAACAAGCTAAATTAGATGAGCAAAACATACCCATTTCTATTAACCAAGCGCTTGATATAGCCTATAAAAACAGCCCTACTTTTTACGCATCTCTATATAATATAGAAGCGCAAGAAGCCAATGCTCAGGCACAAAAAGCAGCGTTTCATCCAAACGTAGACTTATCTGCCCGTTACGGCACACAAGACAGAGACGAGCTAGGTTTAAACGAAACCAGAACCGAAGCACGGGTCGGTATAGACATAACCTATAACCTGTACAACGGGGGCCTAGATAGCGCTAACCTTAAGCAAGCATACCAAGATGTAAATATTGCCAAATATCAACGCGATCAAGCTTGTGTTGATATTCGTCAAAGCCTACAAATTGCCTATCATAATGTGAGCAATATAGAGCAAAAGCTACCCACGCTTGAAAGCTATAAAAACTCGTCAAACAGGGTAAAAATAGCCTACCGAGACCAATTTGATATTGGCCAACGCACCTTGCTTGATGTTCTTGACGCTGAAAACGAAGCGTTTCAATCTAACCGTTCGTACATTGTTGCTCAATACGATAGACAAACAGCCATTTTAACTATGCTTAACGAAATGGGTAAACTATTGCCAGCCCTAAATGTTATGTCTGACAAGTACCCAACATTAACAGAGTTAACAGATGATCCAATAGTGCATAACGCACAAAATATATGCCCAAGTTACGATGTAGCTGCCACCTTTAAACGCAAAGCTTTTTTACAAAAAAAAGCCGAGCAAGATAACGCCTACATGAGCGTTACTGCAATGCCAAGGTATTTAGAGATGCCACCACAAGCCCCTAGCGCATCGAGTTTTGCAGATGACGATAACGACGGCGTTCCTAACGAGCAAGACACTTGTCCAAGCACGCCAGCGGGAACAAATGTAGACCTATCTGGGTGTACTTTGTATGACCAAGCAACCGACTCAGTTGAAATAGGTATTCCCTTTTCTGCCGACTCAAGCCAAGTGCGCCCAGAGTACTTGCAAGAGGTAGAGAAGCTCGCGGAGTTTTTAAAAAATAACCCTGACAAAAAGGTAGAGATCCAAGGTCACGCCTCATTAGATGGCGATAAAAAATATAACCGTAAACTTTCAGAGCAACGCGCCTTTGCCGTAGCACAATTACTTATTGAGCAATTTGGTATAGCGCCTAATCGCGTTCAGTCATTTGGTTATGGCATTGATCAGCCACGCGTTAATGAAATTTCTGTACGTGCTAATGCGGCAAACCGGCGCATTGAGGCGGTTATTACCGATAATTAAGAGGTGTTTAAAACAAATAAATTTATAAGGTTTTTCATAACATTGGATGGTATATGGAATTAAATGATGTACTTGATCATGGCGGCGCACTGGTAGATTGCCTTGCAGTATTGTGCCGCTTTCATGATAAAGATTTTTCGAGGGAGGCCCTATTGAATGGCCTCCCACTAACAGATGGAAATTTAACGCCTTCAGGGTTTGCACGTGCGGCAAAACGTGTGGGGTTTAAGTCAAAAGTTGTAAATAAGCCTCTTAATCAAATTAATACTGCTTTATTACCCGCCATAATTATTTTAAACAATAATCAGGCGTGTGTAGTAACCGCTGTTGATAACCAAAAACAAACAGCGCAAGTTGTTTATCCCGAGCTAACCGAGTCTGTTGTAGAAGAAAACCTTGAACAGTTAATTGAAAAATCAACAGGTTTAATTATTTACGCTCATCCAGAGTTTATGTTTGATGAGCGCTCCCCGGTGCTTGAAAAGCTCTCTAAAGATGGCTGGTTTTGGGGCGTAATAAAAGAATGCCGCTCACTTTATAAAGACGTCATAATCTCCGCCATTGCGTTGGGCGTTTTGTCTGTTGCCATGCCTTTATTTGTAATGAATGTATATGACCGAGTAGTTCCTAATCATGCAACAGAAACCCTCTGGGTTTTAGCCATAGGCATTTTAATAGCCCTAACCGCCGACTTTGTACTACGCTTAGTGCGCAGTTACTTTGTAGAGCTTGCGGCGAGTCGTATAGATGTAAAAGTGTCTGCGGTTATTATGGAGCGCGTACTTGGAATGAAGCTTAAAAATAGACCCTCATCAGCGGGGTCATTTGCAAGTAACATACAATCGTTTGAAGCCGTACGTAACTTTTTTAGCTCAATAACCTTGGTCGCGCTGGTTGACTTACCCTTTGTGGCTATATATCTAATTGTTATTGCAATAATAGGTGTACCGCTAAGCCTACCCATTATCGCAGGCGCACTCATACTTTTAAGTTATGGCATCGCAGCGCACAGAAAACTTGAAGCGCTTTCAGAGCAAACCATGAAAGCAAGCTCAATGCGCAACTCCATACTTGTAGAAAGCTTAACCAACATTGAAGATATAAAAAGCTTTCACAGCGAATGCAAAACCCAATCAACATGGGAAAAATCAACAATTTATATTGCTCAGGTTAATGCGCAAAGTCGCTTAATCTCAAGCTCAATTTCTAATAGCGCAGCATGGATACAACAATGTGTTGGCGTGATCATTATGATCATAGGTGTACATTTAGTTATAGAAGGTGAGCTCACACAAGGGGGGTTAATTGCTGCTTACTTACTTTCATCGCGAGCAATGGGGCCGCTTGGGCAATGCGCCGCTGTTCTTGCGCAATATCATCATGCCGCCATTGCTATGCAATCGCTTAACGAAATAATGGAAAAAGACGTTGAACGTCCGCCAAATAAACACTGGTTAAGCCATCCCGTATTAAACGGAGAAATAGAGTTTGAAAACGTATGCTTTAAGTATGAAGACGGTGCAGCCAATGCCCTAAGCAATATTAGCTTTAAAATAAAAGCAGGCGAAAAAGTCGCTATTTTGGGTCGTAATGGCTCAGGGAAAAGCACCCTCGAAAAACTTATTCTAGGCCTTTACGACCCGACCTCAGGCTCCGTAATGGTTGATAACAACAATATCCAACAAATTGACCCCGCAGAACTTCGTCATAACATAGGGTATGTGCCACAAAATATAGCGTTGTTTTTTGGTAGCTTAAAAGACAACCTCACTATAAGCGCATGGCATGCTAAAGATGAGCAAATAATTAGCGCATGCGAAAAAAGCCAGTTATTCGATTTAATCAATTCTCACCCCGATGGGTTTGACCTGCAGGTTGGTGAACAGGGTCGCCTACTCTCTGGCGGCCAAAAGCAAGCAATAGGTATAGCGCGCGCACTAATAAACGACCCCCCTATTATGCTGCTAGATGAGCCTACCTCATCGCTTGATCACAATAGTGAAAATAAAATTATTCAAAACTTAAAAACCGCCACCCAAGATAAAACCTTGATTGTAGTTACTCACCGCTCGTCTTTGCTTGCGCTGGTCGATCGTATCATTATGCTCGATAACGGAAAAATAGTTGCCGATGGACCTAAACAAAAAGTCATTGCCGCACTGAACAACCAAACAGTGGAGCAAGCATCATGAATAATAAAAAGCCACTGGAGCAGCGCTCTTTTGAATCGGTTAGCAAAGCGATAGAAGCACGTAAAAAAGGTAAGCCTTCAATCTTTAATCGCTTATTTAAAGGCTGGCTCTCACCTCCTGAATCGCAAGATTGGGTGGTCGATGCCCAATGGGAAAAAATGCAGCAAGAGCCTGCCAGCGCACGCTTTTTGTTATACCTTATTTGCATTGCATTCATTTTGCTTACTGTTTGGGCAGGCTTTGCGCCACTCGATGAAGTAGCCCGTGGTGAAGGACGCGTTATCCCATCAAATAAATTACAGTTAGTGCAATCTTACGATGGCGGTATGGTAGAAAAAATAAATATTCGAGAAGGGCAAATTGTTGAAGAAGGTGACGTATTAATAAAAATTGACCCTACTCGATTTATTTCAAGCTTTAGAGAAAACCAATCTAAAGTGCAATCACTCACTGCAAAAGTAGCTAGATTACAAGCCCTTACCAGAAAAGAAGAACTCGTTTTTCCTGATGAGCTTGTTAAGCAAGTACCCGAGGCGGTCGCTCATGAGCGCTCAATATATTTAAGTAATCGCCAAGAATTAGAGCAGCAAGTGGCAATTCATAAACGCCAGTTAGAGCAACGCAGGCAAGATCACATTGAAGCAAAAGCTGCTTTGCAACAGCATACAAGCGCTTTGAAGCTAAGTAATCGCGAGCTGCAAGTAACACGCCCACTGTTAAGAACAGGTGCTGTCTCTGACATAGACATAATAAGGTTAGAGCGAGAAATAGTCGATTTAAACGGCGAAATAAACCGTACAAAAGCCGTTATTAACCGCAGCTTATCAGCTATCAACGAAGCTAAAAACAAAGTAACAGAAGTCGAACTTGCAATGATCAACCGCTGGAACAACGAGCTTTCGGAGGCATTGCTGCGTTTAGAGTCAATAAAAGAAACCGAATCAGGGCTTGCCGATAAAGTAGCCCAAACTGAGATCAAATCACCTGTTAAAGGCACTGTACAACGTTTATTAGTTAATACCGTAGGGGGCATTTTACAACCCGGCAGTGACGTTTTAGAAATAGTTCCTTTAGACGATCAACTTATTGTTGAGGCCAAAATACCGCCTAAAGATATTGCCTTTTTACGCCCAGGGCAGCCCGCCATGATTAAGTTTAGCGCCTACGACTTTGCAGTTTATGGCGGACTAGAAGCAGAGGTACTGCATATAAGTGCAGATACAATCACCGACGATAGAGAAAATACTTTTTATTTAGTGCAATTAAAAACCACTAAAAATAACTTTTCTGAAGAGTTGACTATAATTCCAGGGATGACCACACAAGTGGATATTATTACTGGTAAAAAAACCGTCTTAGAATATTTACTTAAACCCGTACTGAGAGCTACATCGCAAGCAATGACAGAACGCTAAAGTGAATTTATTGGAGTAAATTAATGCGTCAAAGTATATTTATTACACAACCAAACCTTGAATCGAGCCACTGGCAAAGTGCGTTTGCAGGTTGTGTAATATGCACCAAAGAACCAAAGCAAATCAATGCATCGAGTATTATATGGGTTCTGGCGGGCACTTCGGGATGGCTTGAACTGGTAAAAAAATATGCCCATAAACGCTTGCCGGTTATTGTGATGACCACAAACCTAGAAATAGAGGAGCTCAGAGCAGCCCTGCAAGCAGGCGCAAGAGGCTATGTAGAAGCACTTGCATCTAAAGTAATACTACAACAAGTACTTGAAACTATTTGCTCAGGCGGCTTGTGGTTACCTGGGCAGCTACTATCTAATATTGTTGGGGCACTAAGCCAGCAGCAAATAAATTACACCCAAGCGTGCGATATTCAAAGCTTAACTAAACGGGAGCGCCAAGTTGTAGATATAGTTATAACAGGGGCAACCAATAAACAAGCCGCTGAGTCACTTAATATTACAGAGCGAACAATTAAAGAGCACATGAGCTCAATTTTCACTAAGTTGAAAGTGCGTGACCGTATACAACTTATGCTAGCAGTTAAAGGTAGCTAGCTTAAGGTAGAATAATAAAACCTTTGCCAGTTATAGTTAAACTCAGTAAACAAAGGCTCATAGGCTAAATACTGAATTGCATTTACCTATTCGCCGCCATTGTTAAACCGCTCACTTTTATTAAAGAGTCGCTTTACGACTCTTTAATTACTCCATCAAAGCCAAGATTAACCAGTGTATCTATATCGTCTTGGCTCGTTACGCCCTGCGCGACCACTTTAATACCAATAGAATGCGCTAATGTGCAAACACCGCGTAAGAAAGTTTGATTGTCTTGGCTGTAGCTAATGTTATGTGCATAGATGCTGTCTATTTTTAGCATTTCTAAGCCAAATTCTTGAATGTTCTTAATTTTAGTAAATTCAGGTCCCACACGTTTTAGTGCCACTTTAGCGCCCATACAACGCACCTGCTCACAAAATTCTCTAAATATATCTTTTTCGTTTACGACAATGTTTTCGCGTATATCAAAACATATATTTTTTGCCAATTCAGGAAAGGCAGACACATAAGTTAATACCGAAGCAAGCGCAGTATCATCCATTAATGTTTGCGCCGAAAGCTCTACAGCAATTAACTCATTTGGTGGCGCTTCACCGTACTGTTTAACAATTTGCTTAATTAAACTCCAATCCAAACGCGCTAATAGGTTTAAGCGATTAGCCCATTGATAGTAGTAGCTAGATTTATAATGTTGACCGCCAAACTCTAAACTTAAACTAAGCTGGTGCTGTAACAAGACGTCGTTAAAACCCATAACCTCTAAACAATTTAATTGTATAGTTTTTTGCTCAAGTGCATCCTCAATAGCCTTTTTCCAGCCAGCAGAGTCATCAAAAATTTCACTCTTTTGTTTATTATCAATTACTTTAGCTTGCACTCCAGGTTTTTTATCTGCTGTTTTTAATAAACCATCTACACGGCGTAATAAATCAAAGCGGGTGTCATTTTTCTCTATGTAGGTACAACTGTGTACAATGGCCAAATCAATATTTTTGTATTCGTCAACAATCGATTTATGAAGTAAGGTAATTTGCTCGCTAAGCGCCTGTATATCGTCAGTATCGCTAAACAAAACGGTAAAGTCGGTATGTGATATACGCGCAATATAGTTTTCTGAAAAGTGCGCCTGATTCGACTCCAAAAACTGCGTTAACACCTGAGAAAAACGGCGTAAAAAGTTAACCATTTCTACACGACTAACCGATTCACTTATTTTATCTAAATTAACCACCCTAAATAAAAACAAAGCACCATGAGCATGATCTTTCACTTTTTGTAAATGAGCCTCTAATGTGGCACTAAAATATTCCCGATTGGCAAGCCCTGTTAGCTCATCGTGCTGGGCTTTAAAACGCAACTCCTCTAAGCGTTTATTATCTTCTTTTATAATGCGGCTAAACCGTGTCGATAACAAATTCATCGACTGCACAAGGCGTGCAAACTCAAAGGTGTTTGGCACTTTTGATTTAATAAAGCGCTTATCGCCAAAGGCGTTAGCTTGGTAAACCACATCATCAAGTGGCGTTAAAATTTTACGTAATAAATACGCACTTATGGCACAGGCAAAAAAGGCGACCACTAAAAAGCTAAAAAACAATTTGAGAGCACTTTCCCACAATGCTTGCTCGGCATATTGGCTGTGGCTTTCAACAAATAAGGTGCCAAATTGCTGCCAACCGTTATTAACCTGCCCTACGCCTGGTTGTACATTAAGTGCATATACCGCTCTAAACCAAGCTGGTGCGGTATTTTCTAACGTGTCGGTAAATACGCGTTTTACAATCACTTCACCATTCGGGTCTTGCAGTTCTATGCGTTTATAGTGGCCAGTATCAAATGTGGCCGACACTAAAAGCTCAAGCTCTACAGGGTCTTTTTCAAGCTGACTAATCATTAAAGCTAGAGAGCTGGCATTATCAACATTTTTTAAATACAGCTGCGTAGAAAAATAGTTTCTAGCAGAGTTAGTACTTATTAACACGCTACTTATAAAGCCAACAAAAATCACCACCAGCAAGGTGATCCACAACTCTTGCCTAAGAGTAATTTTTCTTTTTTTGAAAAACTTAAATAAGGAAAATGATGCCATTACCACATAACCCCTTCTTGTGATGTCTGCTCCAAAATTTTACGCCAACGCGATAGCCTTGCTGTCGGGCTAGCTACACTTTTGGTCGAGTTATTTGCCCATAAACCTTGGCTGTTAAAACTAAATACCGGGCTTAAATCAACGCGTTTTGCTGCAGGTAACACTTTTGTTATTAAACTATCTAAAATAAGCGGCTGAGCATTAGGCGTAGCAAAGTAGCCTAATACCATGTGTGCTTGTGTTTTGTTTGTTCCAGCAAGCTTAGCTTTTACGTATATCAGCCTAAGCTTGTCGTCGCTTACGCCTAAGGCGCGTAAGCTAATGTATTTAGCAATAGCATAATCTTCACAATCACCTAAACCACGGCCTAGGGTTTCTAATGGCGTTGCCCAATAGTCGTTTTGCTTCCAAAGCTGTATATCGGTTTGGTAACGAAGGTTGCGTGCAAAAAAGTCGTTCACAATAAGTATTTGTTGTTGTTCTGGTTTATTTTGCGTTTGTACCAACATTCTTTGCCAATTTCGGGCAACAGTTACACGCGCAGGGCCATACTTTTGCCCCATTAATTCTATAAAGGTATTAAATTGAATGGTTAAACGGCTCGCAAACACACCGCTTGAAAGTAAAAAAAATAGCAGTAAATAGCGCAAATTGCTTTTGCACCAAAAAAATAGCTTATTAGAGGAAAGAGTAGGCCTAAGTGTCATTCACAGCCCAAAAAAAGAAAAATTAAAAACATATCCTAAATGCTACACTACTTGTTCAAATATTATTCGTAACAACAGCATAGCACTCAATATAGCCGGGTGAGATATTTTTCAGTGTTTTTTTAGTCACCCTAGCAACTTAGTAGTAGGTCACCTTTTTAACTTCACGTGGTTTAATTTCGCCTATGTATAAGTCGTGAACGCGCTTCATGTTTAGCTCAAGCTCGGTCACGTATACATCGTCAACAGAGTACGTTTTAATAATTTGTGCCCCTTTAATTATGCCCTGCACCTTACTTTCCATATAATCGTTTTGAGCAATTGCACCCGCTACAGACGTGCCCGCTGTAATTTTTTGCCCATAAACCTGCTCAGTCAGCTCGCGGTATGCCTCAAGCTTAGAAGCTTTAATTGCCATTAATTGCTTTTGCGATTTATTAGCCCCTTGCTGCAAGCTAATAGGCGCATAACCAACCGCTTTAAGTGTGGGATAATTATTTGGTTCTACATATTTATATTCAACATGTTTATCAAACACGTTGCTGCAACCGGCAAGGCCAAGGCTTGCTAAAGTAAGTAATATAATTGCACGCATTTATTTGCACCTTTTAAACTAATTGCGTAAACAAATGCAGGTTTAATGCCATTAATTACTTACAAGTTAACTTAGAGTATTAATATTGGTGCACTCCTTGCTTAGCTAAAGCGTAATTAACTAATTTATGTGGAGTACCAGTATGAGCACGTTTTTATCGTCACTATTTGCAGGTGTAACTAGCGCTGCTTTATTAACGTTTTCTGCCAGTACTTTCGCACAATGGTTTGAATCTACGGGCCATGCACAAATACAAAATGGCGACATTAGCAGCGCTAAATCGGCTGCCATTAAAGATGCAATAACCCAAGCGCTAGTGTTTTCTGGCGCACGGGTTAGTTCTGTACAAACCTTGGTAGACGGCGTACTAACACAAGATCAGCTTAAAATTAGCAGCCATGGCGAAATTCAAAAAATAGAGCTGGTGAGCGAGCAACGCCAAAACGATCAATTTGCCATTACCCTTAGGCTAGATGTATTTGCCCAAACAGAGCAATGTCCACAAAGTAACTTTAATAAATTTGTTGCTGTAACCCAAAGCCAACTTGTTCATCGTGAGCACGCCTTAATGGGTCAAATATTTGACGTAAATAAAGCCATTAGTAAAAAGTTATTTAGCGCTTTGCAAAGCACAAAAATGAGCGCCCTCCCTGTTGCTTACTACAATAAAGCAATTAATGTAGACAATTACTTTAATCAGCAGCACGACTACTCAAATGCACAGCTAGAAGAGCTTTCAGCCAGAAGCAACGCGCAATATGTTTTATTAAGTCAAATAACCAATTTAGCACCAAGCGATAAACTCAATAACGACTACGCCTTTTGGCAAGACGAAACCTACCAGCGCAGCTACACTATTGAGTTTATGCTGTTTGATGGCACCACGTACGAGCAATTATGGCAAAACAGCTATCATACCCAAGCTGTATGGCCATTTGAAAAAACAGCCATAGTTGATGTAAATAGTGATAGGTTTTGGCAATCGCCTTTTGGGCAAAGTATTAGCGATATCAATCAAACGGCCAGTTACGATATACAGGCAGCCATGGCGTGTTTTCCTACTAAGGGAAAAATAATGCACATGGAAAACAATAAATTAGTGATAAACCTAGGCAAAGATCATGGCCTTAAAAAAGGCCAACTATTAAGCATTGCGCACCATAACTACTTAACCGATGCACAAGGCAATACCATGCCGCATACCATTACCACGCTTAACACCATTATGGTTGAGCAGCTTTATAAACAAAGTGCCATTGCTGTAAGCCTTAACGATAAACCACTACCTGGGGTACAAATAAACGACGTGGTAGAAATTGTAAGCCAAGACGGTAAATAGGGCGTGTTAACCTTTGGTGATTGAATTTGCAGCCGTGTGTTTGGTTTTTAGGCAAGGCAGAGCCTATGAAGTGTGGTTATTCCCCATAAATAGGCGATAACGTAGCATAAAGACCAAACATGCGCTGCCCAACGGGTTCTTTTTAGGGACGATTAACTCCTTGTTGTTCGCTTTTTACTTAGCCCACTAGGTTACAAACCTCACGCCGCGATTTAATCGCCCCTAGATTGAACAAATTTCAATCCACAAAGGTCAACACGCCCTGAGCGCTCGCTTTAAATTTGGGTGCTCTGCTAACCATTGCGCTAATTGCTCTACGCCCGCTAAATGTGGGTAGTGTTTTCTACAAGCAAATACCACATTACGTTGCTGATTAGGAAAAATAGGTAAATAATCAATCCCTACACGCGGTGTACATGCAAGCTTGGGCACAAAGGTAACCCCATCATTTATAGCCACCAGCGCCAATAAAGTTTCTAAACTATTGCCCTGATATTGGTTTGACACATCCACCCCCGCAGCAAAACAAAACTTTTGGGCTTGATCTTTAAAGCAATGACCATCACTTAACATTAATAGGCTACAACTTTGCAGGTCGCTCAGCGCTACTTTTTTACGGTTAGATAACGAATTATCGGTTGAAACAGCCACCACAAAATCTTCTTTATATACATTAACCGTATAGTAATTTTTAAGTTCGGGTACATCGGCCAAAATTGCAAAGTCAAGTTCGCCATTATCAAGCGCGTCTAAAATAGTTGCGGTTTGCATTTCTATAAACGAAAAGTGACTATCGCTAAACGCTGCTTTCATAGAGGTTAGTAAAGCGCTGAGTAAATACGGCGCAATAGTCGGAATAATACCAATTCTTAGCTTACCTTGTAGCGGCCCGTTTGAAGTCGCCGCCAGCTCTTTTAAAATTTCTGCTTGCTCTAAAATAACATTTATTTGTGTCAACAAACGTTCACCTTGCGCTGTTAATGTAACTTGCTTAGTTGAGCGGTCAAACACAACAACACCAAGTTCTTGCTCAAGCTTTTTTACTTGCCCACTTAATGTAGGCTGGCTAACAAAACAAGCTTCTGCTGCTTTGCGAAAATGCTTGTGGTGCGCAATTGCTTTTACATACTCTAAATCTTTTAAGTTCAAATTCATCTCCACCTGATAGGCTATACCTATTAGTTTAATACAAACAAACGATTGGAACTATATTTAAATTCTCGCCATAATGGCTCCAACAAATCAAGAGGAACAAACTATGTTAAAGAATATTGAAGGTCAAACAATCCCAAGCGTTACATTTGCAACACGTCAAAACGACGAATGGAAATCAGTAACCACAGACGAAATTTTTAAAGGCAGAACCGTTGTTGTGTTTTCACTACCGGGTGCATTTACGCCAACCTGTTCATCAACCCACTTGCCACGCTACAACGAGCTAGCTGGCGTTCTTAAACAAAATGGCGTTGACGAAATTGTATGTGTATCAGTAAACGATACATTTGTAATGAACGCATGGGCTGAGCATCAAGAGGCGCAAAACATCACATTATTACCCGATGGCAACGGCGAATTTACTGACGGCATGGGCATGTTAGTAGATAAAAACGATTTAGGTTTTGGTAAGCGTAGCTGGAGATACTCAATGCTAGTTAAAGATGGCGTTATCGACAAAATGTTCATCGAGCCAGACTTACCAGGCGACCCATTTGAAGTATCTGATGCAGACACAATGCTTGACTACATCAATCCAAAACAAGCTAAGCCAGAACCTGTAACTGTATTTACCAAGCCTGGTTGCCCATTCTGTAAAAAAGCAAAAGAGCTACTAACAGAAAAAGGCTACGCATTTGAAGAAGTTGTTATGGGTGCAGGTGCCACATTAACCAGCCTTAAAGCAATTACTGGCCGTGACACTGTTCCACAAATATTTATTGGTGGTAAACACATTGGCGGCTCAGATGATTTAGAAAAATACTTTGCTTAAGTAAGTTATAAATAGCAGGGGCGTGTACGCCCCTCTATATCAATCTCATCGCTTAGATTGAAAATAATAAAGGAAACCACTATGAAAGAATTGCAAACCGATGTTGTTGTTATAGGTGCAGGTACTGCAGGCTTAAGCGCATACCGTAACGCTAAACAATTTACTCCTAACGTATTAATGATTGAATCAGGCCCGTACGGTACTACCTGTGCACGCGTTGGTTGTATGCCAAGTAAATTACTTATTGCCGCAGCCGAAGCCGCGCATTCAATTGAAATGGCACCTGCATTTGGTGTACATAGCTCAAAGCCAAGAATAGACGGCAAAGCAGTTATGGCACGCGTTAAAAGCGAACGAGACCGCTTTGCAGGATTTGTAGTAGAGGCCGTAGATGAATTACCAAATGAAGATAAAATTCGTGGTTACGCTAAATTTTTAGACGCTAACCGCGTGCAAATTGATGACCACACAATTATTACTGCTAAACGCTTTGTAATTGCCACCGGTTCACGCCCTTCATACCCTGGCGTATTTAATAACTTTGGCGACAAGCTAATTATTAACGATGATGTATTTGACTGGGACGACCTACCAGAATCAGTGGCCGTATTTGGCCCAGGCGTAATAGGCCTAGAAATTGGCCAAGCACTTAGCCGACTAGGCGTAAACGTAAAACTATTTGGTGTAGGCGGCGCAATTGGCCCACTTACAGATCCAGTAGTAAAAGATTATGCAAATACAGTTTTTGCTGAAGAATTTTTTGTAGATACCGACTCAAACGTATCTGACATGATGCAAATTGGCGATAAAGCCCAGCTTACTTACACCGATAAAAACGGTGCTAAACACACCGAGCAATTTGACTACGTACTTGCAGCCACAGGCCGAGTGCCTAACGTAGACAAACTAGGGTTAGAAAATACCGGCATTGAGCTTGATGAACGCGGCGTGCCACATGCCGACCCACATACAATGCAATGTGGTGATTCAAATATATTTATAGCGGGCGATGCCAGCAATATGATCCCACTATTGCACGAAGCATCTGATCAAGGCACTATTGCCGGCCAAAATGCCGGGCGCTTCCCCGATGTACGCATTGGCCTTCGCCGCGCTAAAATTGCCGCCGTATTTAGTGACCCGCAAATAGCAATGGTTGGCGAAAGTTATTCGCAAATTACAGAGCGCCTAGGTGAATGTGGTTGCTTTGAAGTAGGTGAAGTAAGCTTTGAAAACCAAGGCCGCAGCCGAGTAATGCTTAAAAATAAAGGCCACATGCGCGTTTACGCAGAGCAAGGCACAGGCTTATTTTTAGGTGCAGAATTTATTGGCCCACAAGCCGAGCATATAGCCCACTTACTTGCATGGGCTGTGCAGAACAAAATGACCGTACCAGAAATGCTGGATATGCCATTTTACCACCCAGTAATTGAAGAAGGTTTACGCACCGCACTGCGTGACTTAAACGCCAAACTAAAATTTGGCCCAGATATTATTAACAGCTGTATGGAATGTGGACCCGGCGCCTAACTTTTATACAACGATAAAACAAATACATACTTGCTAACAAAAAGCCAAAACATCTGTTTTGGCTTTTTTATGTGCTTTTTTTACGCCAATACTAATTATGTTAAAAAATAGGTTATATCAATTCGCTTAATTAAATGATCTATTTTGAGGATGGATAAGCGTGTTGACAACTAATAAAATCACGCTACTTACTTGTTTTAATTAAGAAAATAACAACACCGCCAGCGCTTTATTTAGCACACTAAAATAACTAAATTTTTAATTAGATTGCTATAACCTCTCAAAAGTTATTTTAGCTGTTACACTTATTTGAGAACTCAATCACAACAAAATGGAAAAGCTATGCCCAATAATAAATTTAGACTAGTCACCCGCAGCGATTTTGACGGCTTGGTATGTGCCGTACTGTTAAAAGACTTAGACCTAATTGACGACATTTTATTTGTACATCCAAAAGACATGCAAGATGGCAAAATAGACATAACTGCAAACGACATCACCACTAACCTCCCCTACGTTGCAGGTTGCCATATTGCATTTGACCATCACTTAAGCGAAACCGTACGTAACGCAAGCGATATTAAAAACCATGTAATTGACCCTAAAGCTCCGTCTGCTGCACGCGTTGTTTATGATTATTATGGCGGCGCAGAAAAATTTCCAAACATCAGCACAGACATGATGGACGCGGTAGATAAAGGCGATGCAGCGCAGTTCTCAAAAGACGAAATACTCAACCCAACCGATTGGGTATTAATGAACTTTATCATGGATGCACGCACAGGCCTCGGCCGCTTCCGCGAGTTTAAAATTTCAAACTACCAACTAATGATGAAACTAATCGATGCTTGTAAAGATCAAAGCATTGCAGAGATTTTACAAATGGAAGACGTAGCCGAACGCGTTGCGCTGTATAACGAGCATAACGAAAAGGCCAAAGAGCAAATAACACAATGTGCAACGGTTCATAAAAACTTAGTGGTGTTAGATTTAACCCAAGAAGAAACCATTTACGCCACCAACCGCTTTGTTATTTACGCCATGTACCCCGACTGCAATATATCAATTCACAAAATGTGGGGCCTTAAAAAACAAAACGTAGTGTTTGCCATAGGTAAATCAATCACCAACCGCAGCTCAAACACCAATGTGGGCGAGTTATGCCTTAAATACGGCGGTGGCGGCCACTTAAACGCCGGCACCTGCCAAGTAGAAACCAGCAAAGCCGAAGCAGTGCTTGGTGAGCTGATAGATAAGATTACCAGTGATGGTTAAGCTGTAAGCTGTAAGCTGTAAGCTATCAGCTATCAGCTATCAGCTATCAGCTATCAAGATTGTAAAGCGAGTTGATTTATATTTACTCGCTTTTCTTATTTTTAGTTATAAACACTCAAGCGCAATTTAGAAAACAAGCCAATATTCACAATGCTATTACGATGGTGAACTGATACTCAAAGTAAAAGGCTTGTGGTTCACTGGTAAAGCTATAATTACAAGGCATTACTCATGGAAGGTAGAAAAAGCATAACCTAAAGCTGAAACAAGTTAGCTAAAGCTCCCTACTATCTAAAAAAGAGCTAAAGCTATCACTTTTAAATAACGCTGTAGTTAAACACAACATTTCAAATAGCTAAAGCTACCTATTGAGCTTTAGCTCATATCAAACACCAGCACAAAACCAAAATAACCTTTAATTAACTATTTGCCAGAATGGCAAGAAAGATCTTACTTGGAGTTCTGTAAATAACTGTACTTAACCTTAATTTTATCCACTACATCTATGATTTAGTTGCTAACTAAAATTATATACAGCACACTATTTAAAATGAAGGCACTTTAAAATGATATGGATCTCATTGAAACATGCTTAAACAAACATTCGATAACACCGCAATTAAAAAAGTACTCACATCCAAAGATGTATTCCGCTGGAATTTTCTAGATAATTTTGAAGATATTGAAGATTCTATCGATGAACTCGCTGAAGCTATTAAATCTAAAAATTACATAATATCTCCATTAAGATGCGAACCTAAAAGAGGAAAACCTACATATCAAGCAGCAGATATTGAAGATGCTATATCCATTAAAATACTCGACAGATACATCAGACGAATTTATAAGGTTAGGCAATCAGATAGAAATAGGATTATAAGTCAGGTATCTACATTGCTAAAAGATTCAGGTGATTATGCTGTAATGAGGCTTGATATAGAAAAATGTTATGAATCCATGAATTTTGAGAAAGCCGTCAAAAAATTAGACGATGATATGATACTTGCCCCAACCTCAATGAAATTACTTCATTCAATCCTAAAGCACAGCAAAGAAACCGACATTAAAGGTTTACCTCGAGGCTTAGCCATTTCTCCAACATTAGCAGAACTCTATTTAGAACCAATAGACAAGTTTATCAAGCAGTTTGATGGTGTGATTTACTATACTCGTTACGTAGATGACTTGTTCATTTTAGTTGATAAACATACCCAGAACACTTTATTGGAAGCGTTAAAAAACGAGCTAAATAAGATCAATTTGGTTTTAAATGAGAGCAGTCATAAACAATATATTGGTTTATCTCAAAGTGCAAAATTTAATTATCTTGGATACCAATTTACCGTTACCCCCACAAGGAACAGAGCAAATAAGGTTGAGCTAACCATTTCCTTAGATAAGATAAATAAATTAAAACAAAAAATAGCAAAAAGCCTTAATGAATATAAAAAGACATCAAACCTAAGATTATTACAACAAAGACTTAACTATCTAGCTGTAATTAAAGTGATTAAAAAAAGTAAGAACGGTACTTTACTGAGTGGTATTGCACATAATTATAGGTTTGTATCTGATAACTATCACTGTTTAAAAATGCTAGATGGTTTTTTAATAAAAATGATCAACAACCCTATATATGGGCTTACTCCTGCTAATATTACTTCTCTATCAAAAATATCATTCTACGGCTCTGTTACAAATAAAAAACAGGGAAAGTTCACAAGAAGAAAAGCTTTTTTAATAAATCAGGTTTGGAAAAATGTCTAATTTAATTAATGTGGATACTCAAGATAAATTACGGACATTATTGACTGATGTTTTGCCTTATGAGCTCCCTCTTTGGTATACAAACTATGCCATGTATAACGCCTTAAAGAAGCGCTGTAGCCTATACGAAACGGTATCTGGATTAGGCAATAATTTTGCAGGAAGTAAAAATAACTTTATACCTTTGAATTACTCAATCTCTAGGGGAGGTGTTAAATTTCGTGAGCTATCAATTATGCATCCAGCTGCACAATTAAGAGTTTGTGATTTCTACGATAGCTTTTCAGAGCTCATAGAATATTATTGTAATAAATCAACTAAGTCCCTTAGGTTTCCAGCAAAAAAAACAACTAAATTCTATGGTAAGGTTTTTGGAGCAGAAAGTGGATACGCTGGAGTTGAGGGGGTCGCAGAAGATAGGGTTACATCTAGCTCATATTTTAAATTTAAACGTTATTCTTTCCTATACAAATTTTTTGAATCATATGATTATCATAAATTAGAAAAACGATTTAGCTACATGATGCAAACTGATATTGCTAAGTGCTTCCCGAGCATATACACACACTCAATTGGTTGGGCAACAAAAAGTAAAAGATTAGCTAAAGATAAACCTTATGGTAGTTTTGATGGGGAATTCGATTCTTTAATGCAAGATATAAACTATAGGGAAACGAATGGAATAATTATCGGCCCTGAAGTGTCGCGTATCTTTGCAGAAATAATTCTGCAACAAATAGATTTGGATTTAATTAAAAGGTTAGATAAAGGTAGAAACGGTATTGAGAAACTAGTCGTTGGTCAAGATTACGATTTCAGAAGATACGTTGATGATTATTTCATATTTTATAGAGATGAAAGTGTACGTGATACGGTTTTTTCAGCCTTAGAAAAGTGCTTAATTGAATACAAATTATATCTCAATGATTCAAAAACATCTTATGTAAAGCGCCCCTTTGCAACTGAAATTTCCCTGTCAAAAAATGCGTTACGAACCACAATAAATGAACTTTATAAGAGTAGATATAAAGAAGATAAAACAATCGCATCATTACAGCACCCTGACTGGAAGGCAAATAAAACAATATCTTCGATTAAAATGTCACTTGCTGAATATGATGTTCAATATAACTCTATCTCTAACTACTTATTTAGCTCCATAGAAAAGAAAATGAAACTTTTTTTAAATAGAACTTCGCAACTTGACTCTATTGACATTGAGCATGTTAATTGGCTCCTAGTCGATCTTGACGTTCTATTTTTTATACATGCAATGGATATAAGAATAAGAACAACAGACAGATTAGCAAGAATGATTAATATCTTACTGTCACTAATTGCTAGTTGGTCTGAAAACTTCAAAGATTTAATCAATAAGAAAATATTCGATATGGTGTCACAAGCTATTAGTATAATTACTAGCTCCTCAAAAGGTATTGTAGGTTTAGAAACTCTTAACCTACTTGTGATACTTACTATGCTACCAAGCGCCTTTCATCTCACCCAAAGTAAATTAAAGCAGTATTATACTCATATTAGAAAGTCATCCGATACTCAAGATTTTTATTTTAGTTGGGTAACTTTCATGTTGTACATAAGAGATGAAATTGAATACAATGAATTTAGATTAGAATTAATCAAAGACGCTGAAGCTTTTATCTCTAATCATGCAGATAACTTTAAATCGACTGAGTTTTTTTTAATGTTTTTTGATTTCTCTTCTTGCCCTTTCATAGATAAACAGAAAAGAAAGGTAATAGTAGAAAAGATAAAAGCCAAAACTGGTAATACTTTTAACGATAATAAAATTAACGAAGTATTAAAGTATGATTTTGTTGTTAGCTGGAAAGACACTAAGTACTTACAAAACATTTTAAGTAAGAGAGAATTTGTTTTTTCTTACGACTAGTTCGACTACCCGTTTCGATATTGTTACTGTTTAGCTGCGTTTTTATAAGCATGTTAAATAAGGGCATGTTAATGCCACACACACGAAATGAAGCGGGTAGCCCCCCCAAAAAAAATTAAATTCCCATTTCTAATTCAAACCAAAGCTTTTGTTTGGTGGAATATAATTTATATTTACTAGAGCAACAAGCACGTTGCTACACATGTGCTACACATGTGCTACACAGAAATAGAAAAACACAGAAATAGAAAAACACAGAAGTCAACTTATAACCCATTGTTTTATTGGTAGCCCCTGCAGGAATCGAACCTGCAACTGCCCCTTAGGAGGGGGCCGTTATATCCATTTAACTAAGAGGCCGCATCGAGCTTACAGCTTACAGCTTACAGCTTACAGCTTACAGCTTACAGCTTACAGCTTACAAAAATTATAACGGCATCTTGTTTTTCATATCAAGCTAAAATTAACTTAATTGCTTGATAAATATATATCTTCTTTGTTTAGCACGTAAAGCGGTATGAGTTTACGGCTGCTTGCTACAATATGTTTGCTGTGAACATTTATAACGCGGGTGTTTACTGCTACGCCATTTGGGCGGTAAATTAACGTACCTGCTAATACGTAGTTAGCCATGCTGCTTTCGCTTAGCTTTTCTATATCGCGAGATAACACAAAGTCGCCTCTGTTTGATACATCAATGCTGTCCATGGTTTTAAAATCTACCACGCCGTAGCCAAATTTTTGCAACTGATGAATAAACGTCTCTGCTAATTGATTACCCAACTGATTACTTTTATTGAGCGATGCGTCTAAATCTACAATGGTGGTAACCGCTATGTTGATGCTGTTATTATCGGGCGCTTCGGCTTCAAGCGTATCAACTAAATCAAGTGCCATTTGCTCGACATAGTTTGCCAGTGTTTTGTGGTGTTTAAGCGGTGTAAACTGCCTTGCTGTGTCGTACTCACTTTGTTGCTGCACAGATTGGTTGGCATACACTGGCGTGGGTTGGCTGTTTTGCGTTACCACGGTGTAATCTGAGCGTGTGTTAATGTTTTCGTTGTGCTCATTATTTTGCGTTATTGAACAGCCAGCTAATGCTAACGTTGCAGTTAGCCCCGCTATAGCAGATAGTTTGTAAAACATGGTCAACCTCACTCGCTGGCTTGTTTAAGCATAATTCCGTCGGTGCGATAACTACTGTTTAGCGCATCAACCACTGATTGCGGGATAAACCCTTGCGCGCTGCCCACTACCGCTTTACTTTTAATGCCCACTATACGTGCATTTACCAGTACACCACCTTGGTGGCTCACAAGTGTTCCTGCTAATACGTAATTAAAGTTTTGATCTTGGTTTAGCTCTAGGTAGTCGCGGCTAAATACAAAGTCGCCTGCGGGGGTTACTCGCATATAATCGGTGGTTTTAAAATCGATAACCGGCACACCAAAACTATGTAGTTCGTGCATAAAGCTTTCGGCTATTTGGTTACCTAATAGGCTTCCATCGCTGTAATCATCATCTAAAAACACAAAGCTAGAAACGGCAAGTGGCGTTTTGTCGTTTACGTATTGCAGGTTTTCGACCATGTCTTGCATTATGCCGCGCACATAATGGTTTATATTTTTGCGTTTTGCAGGGGCACTTTTGGTGTAGTTGCTTTGCTTGTTTAAATTAGACTGAAATAGCGCTTCACTAGGCGCAGGTGCTTTTACCACACGTTGCTCTGAAACAAGCTGGGCTGCATTGTCTTGCTCAACCTGCTCCGGCTCTGAATGTAGCGAATTTAACATTTGCGAACAGCCAAAGCCTAATGGCAAACATAGGGTAATTAATAGGTTTCTCATTGTGTGCTCCTGATTAATATTCGCTGCGGTACAAAGAGCCGTCGCGCTGCTGAATTTTTTCACTTCCCCACATTACATTTATAGGGATCTCTGTGCTGCCTGCCGACAGGACTTGCTTATTTTCAATATTAACGAGTCGTGCATTAACTATATAAGCATGCTGCTGGCGCGTTACAGTGCCGGTGATGACTAAGTCAATATTTTGGCGGTTGCGTAATTTACTTAAATCGCGGCTTAATATGCTGTCTGCGTTTTGCGCTAATATAAGGTTATTGCCAAGGCGGTACTCAACGGTATGATAGCCAAGCTGGGTAAATTGCGTTAATAAGCTTTCTTGAATTTGTAAACTCAAACCCGAAGCCTGCCCTGCTACTAGTTTTGTATCTAATGCATCTGCGTAATAAAAGCTGCTTACACCAATACGTGCATTGGCATTTAAAGCCCCATTTACATGATTAAGTTGTGAGGTTAAATTTGCTACATACTCGTTAACAGTATAAGGCGCCATGGCTGCTTTTGGTGCGTCAGTGGGCACACTCGGCTCAGGCGGTGGAACCAAATTACAAGCGGTTAAATTTAACAATACTAAAGGCAGTAAAAGGCGCATAGTTGCCGTCCTCTTTAAAACATATCGAGGATAAAGCAATTATTATGCCTAGTTAACTTTAAGGCGTTTTTATTAACTTTGAGGCGTTTTTACATAGTAAGTGACAAAGCAGTTATTAATTTTTATTAATGACTTACATGCATCTTCAGCTGCTTTTTTTGTTTTAAACGCACCCAACTTTAACCTATAAAATGTGTGCTGCTCGATGAGTACTTGCTCGGTATTTACTTCAAGCTTATTTGAGGCCGATTGAAATTGCTTTATAGCCGCTTCAAGTAGCGCTTTATTTTTATATGCCCCTACTTGAACTGAAAATAACGCATTCATATCAATTGATGACAAGTGGTTAGTTAGCAGGGTTTGCTCTTGTTCTGGCTGTGTATTAAGTTGTTTTAATTTATCGACAGTGCGCTGTAATTCACTTTCTAACTTTAACAGCCTTTCTAGTTGGGGCTGAGTTTGTTGCCACTGCTGGGCAGATTCTTTAAGTGCAGCTAAATCATCCTTTTTAATAAGCACCGCCTGCTTTTGGGGTGTTGCAAGTGCAAGAGCACTGTTTGCTAATGCAAAGCCTAAAAGTAATGTCGCTAAAAAATCCTTGTAGTGCAGCATAAGTATGTTGTTAATTTGGGTAAGAGTGGGCGCTATTTTAACAGTCAATCAATGCTTAGCAAGTCGGTCTCGAGCTATCAGCTTTAAAGTTTAATTGGCTTGTCGGTATAATTACTTACTATGCAGTCAAGCTTATACATTTTAAATACTTCACAGTCGGCTTTGGCATTTTTAAAGTTTTTATAAGAGCCAAGCTTTAAGCGGTAAAAGGTTTTGTTATTCACTTTTGCGGTTTCTACGTTGGTTAATATTTTATCTCTAAATAGTGGCGCTGCTTTGGTATTTAATTCTTGCCAGGCTTTTGTTACATCTTGCTTAGAGTCGACCGAGGCAACTTGCAATGCAAATACATGTTTTGGGGTATTAAGCTTTACCGTTTGCTTATTTTTAACGGCTTTATAGGTTTGCTGGGGGCGTGGTTTATTGCGTGTTGTACGCGAAGGCGTGCGAGTATAACGGCTGCTGTAACCTTGGTTAGCACTCGATTGAGCAATGGCCTTAGAGTTTATTATATCTATATGATTTACAAGATAAGTAATTTCTTTTTCAAGCTTTAAAATACGCTCTATACCGGCGCGCGCTTGCTGCCACTGCATGGCGGCGTCTTTTAATTGGGCAAGCTCTAGTGCAGTTATCGATACGTAATCGGGCGTAGTGTTAGGTATTTCATTATCAACAGCAGGTTGAGCAGTAGGCGTAATAGAGCACGCCGTGCCAAACGTAAGCGTAAAAAGGCATACAAAAAAGTGTTTATAGTATTTTTTTAATTTAAGCATGTACCCGTTATCCTGAAAGCAGTGCCTACGCACTTACATTTCAGTTAAACATTCTCACAAGAAAGCGTTTAACTTAGCAATTTAAACAATGAGCGATTTTTGCTCTCGCACGCTAACTTACCTGCATAGATAAAATTAACATGACCCTTCCGTGAGTTTGGCTTTTAATACAAATTCAATGCCAATTAACATAAACTTTACAATATAAATTACGTTATGTTGCTATATAACGCAAGTCAAATTCAGAACATAAATAAGCGTAGACCATCTTTATTGCTTGCGCCGTTAAAACTAAGTAAAGCTATGCTCATGGTGGCATTAATAATTTAGCACTAAAAAAGCGCCTAAACAGGCGCCTTGGTGGGTAATTTAATAAAACTTAAATTAATGATTTAATAAATGCTTTTAAATCATCTTTAAACTCGTCGCGGCGCAGCGCAAATTCTATCGTTGCTTTTAAGTAGCCTATTTTGCTGCCACAATCGTGGCTGCGGCCTTTCATGGCGTACGCGTCTACTTTTTCTTGCTGCATTAGCATGGCAATTGCATCTGTAAGTTGAATTTCGTTGCCAGCCCCTTGCGGCGTTTTAGCAAGCAGTGGCCAGATGTTTTCGCTTAATACATAGCGCCCTACTACCGATAAGTTTGAAGGTGCTTCATCGACTGGCGGTTTTTCTACCATGTTAATAATTGGCGAGCTTTCACCTTGGTGTAGCTCTACGTCACCTAAATCAACCACACCAAATTTGTCTACTTCGTCCATTGGTACTGGTTCAACCATAATTTGGCTGTGCTTCGTTTGTTCAAAACGGGCGATCATCTCTGCTAGGTTGTCTTTTTTAAGGTCGCTCTCTACGTCATCAACAATAACATCTGGCAAAATAACGACAAACGGTTCGTTGCCAATAATTGGCGCTGCACAATTAATTGCGTGGCCTAAACCTTTGGCTTCGCCTTGGCGTACATGAATAATGGTTACATCTTTAGGACAAATTGCCTGCACCTCGGCAAGTAATTGCCGCTTTACGCGTTTTTCAAGCGTAGCTTCTAGCTCAAAGCTGGTGTCAAAATGATTTTCGATAGAGTTTTTACTTGAGTGCGTTACAAGTACAATCTCTTTAACGCCTGCTGCCACCGCTTCATTTACTACATATTGAATAAGCGGACGGTCTACCACAGGCAGCATCTCTTTAGGGATAGCTTTTGTGGCTGGTAACATACGCGTTCCAAGACCTGCTACTGGGATCACTGCTTTCATCTTGTTCTCCTTAATCTTATTATACTGAAAACGGATATTGGATTGGTTCGTGGCATTGATAGCCTACTACTTCAAAATCGTCTCGTGTTACCCATGTTTCTATATCTTCTAGTGATTTTATGTTTGGGTTAATATTTAATTGTGGTGATTCAAACGGCTCACGCTTTAACTGTACATCGCGCATTAACGGTAACTGGTTTTCGTAAATGTGCGCATTCGCAATTTTATGATACGCCTTGCCTGCTTTATGGCCGGTAATTTGCGCTACTAATGCCAGTAATACAAAACACTGAATTTGATTAAAATTAAGGCCCAAAGGCACATCGCAGCTGCGCTGATACGATGTTAAATACAGCGTGTCGCCAAGCAGCGAAAACGTATGCGTGTGCATACATGGGCGCAAGCAACCAAGCTCAAATTCACCAGGATTATAAAAGGTAATTATCTCACCTCTGTCATCAATCCCGTTTTTTAAGTTATTTATTACTTTAGCAAGCTGATCGAGCGTTGAGCCATCTGGGCGTTGCCAATTGCGCCCTTGCACGCCATAAACGCGGCCCATGTCGTCCTCGCCTTTACGATTAGGGTTATTTAGCCATGCGTTATTATCGTTTGCATTTGCATCCCAGGTTTTACAGCCTATATCGCGAAATTGCGCTGCGCTATCGTACCCGCGCAAATAGCCTAAAAGCTCGGCTATAGCGGCTTTGTAGTAACTTTTACGGGTGGTGATCATAGGAAATTTATTATTACCTACATCGTATTCTAAATCGGCATTAATAACGGTTAAGCAACGCGTGCCTGTGCGTTTGTTTTCTACCCATACACCTTCGTCAACGATGCGCTGACATAATTTTAAATATTGTTTCATGTTATGTTTTACTATGCCTTTGCTGCTGTTACAGGTTGCGGTTTTTTATACGCCCAAATTAATAGCCCCAGGCCACCAATTATCATAGGTAACGAGAGTATTTGCCCCATTGAAATAAAATCGGCAAATAGGCCAAGCTGCGCATCGGGTTGGCGGAAGTATTCAATACAAAATCTAAATACGCCATACCCTAATAAAAATACACCGGCTACGCTGCCTGCAGGACGAGGCTTTTTAATAAACCATATTAAAATTAAAAACAGGACTAGCCCTTCAAAAAAGGCTTCGTATAACTGTGATGGGTGACGCGCTAGCGGCCCACCCGTTGGAAATACCATTGCCCATGGCACATCGCTTACGCGGCCCCATAGTTCGCCATTTATAAAGTTACCAATACGCCCTGCTAATAACCCCACAGGTACAAGCGGCACGACAAAGTCGCCCACTGCAAACAGTGATTTTTTACGGGTTTTTGCAAAAAGTATAATAGCGGTTATTACACCTAACGTACCACCGTGGAACGACATTCCGCCTTGGTCGATTCTGAATAAATAAAATGGATTTTCTAAAAAGTAGCTAAACTGATAAAACAATACGTAGCCAATTCTACCGCCTAAAATAACCCCTAGCATGCCGTAAAAAAGCAAATCGCTTACTTGCTCTTTAGTCCAACCAGAGTTAGGTTTTTCGGCTTGACGATTAGCAAACCACATCGCAAATGCAAAACCAATTAAATACATTAAACCGTACCAACGTACGCTTAGCGGTCCAACAGAAAAAATGATTGGATCGATTTGAGGAAACTCAAGTGCCATAAATTAACCTTTAACTAAAAACCATTTTAAGTGCGATGAGCACAAGCAACACCGCGAAAATTTTCTTTATTATAGTAACAGGTAAATAATGAGTTGCTTTAGCCCCTAAAGGCGCCACAAACCACGATGTTATTACAATACCAAATAATGCAGGTAAGTATACAAACCCTGCGAACCCGTGCGCTAAATCGGTTACCTGCCACCCTGCGCTTATATAACCAATAGAGCCAAATAGCGCGATAACAATGCCACATGCTGATGCGCACCCTATCGCTTTTTTTATATCAACCGAAAAGTAATTTAGCATAGGAGCAATAAGTGCGCCGCCGCCAATACCTATTAAACCAGAAAGCGCCCCCATAAGGGCAGAAATGCTTCCTAAAATTGGCCCTTTCGGTAACGATTTTTCTTTAAGCGGTTTACTGCGTGATGCCAACACCATTCTGCCGGCAATAAACACAACACTCACTGCAAACACACTGCGTAATGCTTGTTCGGGTATTAAGCTTGCGGCAAATCCACTTATTAACGCACCAAAGCCTACACCCGACATTACCCAAGGCGCAATTTGCCAAGGTACATTATCATTTTTATGATGAGCCATTACTGAAGAAGTAGATGTGAATAAAATAGAGGCAAGCGAAGTAGCAATAGAAATAACTAATACGTGATCAGGTGAAGTAACATCAAACATTAGTAATAAGCTACTTAAAACAGGCACAATAATTAAACCGCCGCCTATCCCTAATAGCCCTGCTAAAAAGCCAACTACACAGCCGAGTAGCGCACAACTGGCCACGAGTAAAGCTAAGTCATACATAGTGTTCTCAAATACCTTTTCGTATGCCTATAGTAAAGGATTATAAAGTTAATAGCATCTTTAGCGCTGCATTATTTAGCGGTGTAGAATAGATCGCCTAATTGGTGTTCAATCATAAAGTTACGCGTTAAGCGCAGTACCTGTTTAGCGTTTGATTGCACTAAGCACTCTGCCAGTAACTGCTGCATATCGTTGATGTTTAAGCGTCTTAAAATCCACTTTACTTTAGTTAACGACGACATGTTCATACTTAAATGCCTATAGCCCATGGCAATAAGTAAAATTGCGCCCTCTGGCTCGCCACCTAGCTCGCCACATAAACTAAAAGGTAAGCTGTGTTTATTACATTCTTTAGCTACTTTATTTAATACCCTTAACACACCGGGGTGGTATGGGTTAAATAACTGAGCAACGCGCGCATTTGCTCTATCGACAGCAAGTAAGTATTGCGTTAAATCGTTACTGCCTACTGAGCAAAAGTCGACTTTTTTTGCCCACTCATCGAGCATAAATATACTCGAGGGTACTTCAAGCATAATGCCTACTTCTGGGCGCTCTAAACTTTGATTTGGGCACTTTTCGCTTAATTCAAAATAAGCTTGCTCAAATAACGCAAGCGCTTCGTCTACTTCTTCTGTGCCGCTAATCATAGGCAGCATTATTTTTAAATTACCTAAGCCTATGTTTGCTTTTAACATGGCTTTGAGCTGATCTAAAAATAGCTCTGGATGATCAAGGCTTATGCGTATGCCGCGCCACCCTAAAAAGGGGTTTTCTTCGGTAATATTAAAGTAATCTAAAACTTTATCACCACCAATATCTAGGGTGCGCATAATCACAGGCGCTGGGTGATAACTTTTTAGCACTTCCCTATACCAGTTTTCTTGTTCAGCCTGCGATGGAAATTGCCCCTTTTGCATAAACCATGCTTCGGTACGATAAAGCCCTACCCCATCGCAAATATGCGCACTGCTTTGCTCAGTATTAAGCTCAAGCCCTGCATTTAGCATTAAATTTATTTGCTCACCATCTAAGGTAACCGACTGCGCACTTTGCTCTGCTAAAAATCGGTTATTGAGTAGTTTATCTTGGTGCTTTAACTGTGCGTATTCATCGAGTAATACCTGCGAAGGAGAAATATATAAACGCCCAGCAAAGGCATCTAATATCATTGGTTTGGCATCAAATTGCAATAAGGGTAAATCTTCAATACCCCAAATAGCCGGTATCCCCATAGCACGGGTTAATATAGAGGCATGGCTATTGGCTGAGCCATTCACACTAACAACGCCGGCTAAATGCCCATTAGGTACTTCAGCCAGCATGGCGGGCGTTAAGGTATTAGCAATTAATATGGTATTGGGCGGGTAATCTTTTACTGCGTGTTCTGTGTTTACAAGGTGGTGTAATACCCTGAGGCCAATATCTTTTACATCAACGGCACGCTCTTTAATGTAGGGGTCTTGCATAGCATTAAACTGTGAAATAAGCCGCTCAATAACAATTTTTAAGGCACTTTTTGCACACCAGCCCTCTTGTAACTGTACCTCAACATTGTGGCCTAAACTTTTGGCATCAAGTAATTGTTGGTATACATCAAATACTGCAAGTGCTTCTCGCGGGATTGAGTCACTCAAGGTCATCGATAGGGTATTAAATTCTTTGCGGGTAGCTGCAACAGCTTGTGTAAACAAACGTTTCTGCTCGGCACTATTTGGGTCTTTTTTTAGCTCTATAGATTTAAAATCAAGCTTAGGGAGTACCACAAAGGCTTGCCCAATCCCAATACCTGGCGCACTCGACACCCCTTTGAGCACTGAGGTTTGGTGTGATGATTCGTCTTGGCGTAAAAGCTCTTTTATTTCAGCATGCGCAAGTTGTGAGGCCAGCTGGGCCGAAAGCGTAATTAAAAACGACTCTTCGTCTTGGCTAAAAACCCGCGCCATTTTTTGTTGTACAACAATAACGCCCAATACCTTTTTTTGATGCACCACAGGTACAGATAAAAAGGCATTGTAACCTTCTTCGTTTACTTCAGGGGAGAGCTTAAAACGCGGATGAGATTTTGCAAAAGCAATATTAATGGGCTCTTCACGCTGAGCGACTAAACCAACAAGCCCTTCGGTAAAACCAATTCTAAACTTACCAACGGCATCGGGGTTTAGGCCTTCGGTTGCCATAAGTACAAAGTTATCTTGGCTGTAGTCGGCAAAATAAATAGAGCAGCACTGGGTTTTCATGGCCTCTTTAACCATTTTCACAAAGCACACTAAGGCACTGTCTAAATTCGCTTGTTGCGAAACAGACTCAGCAATAGTTCTAAGTGTTGCCAGCATTACCTGCTCCTTATTTTATAATTATGCTACTACCTTTTGTGTCGCCACTGTTCTTTATGATGTTCTCTTTTATTAAAAGGCATAGCAAAGGGTGCAAACTCTTTCATCACCCGTCTGTATACATCGCGTTTAAACGACACTACTTGCCTTACCGGGTACCAATAACTCACCCAGCGCCAATCATCAAACTCGGGATGATGTGTTTTAAGCAAGTTTACATCTTCATCTTTACAACGCAGTTTTAATAAAAACCATTTTTGTTTTTGCCCAATACACACCGGACTAGAGTCGCGGCGAATTAATCGCTTGGGTAATTTATAGCGTAACCAATGTTTTGAGCTTGCAACTATTTCTACATCTTCTGGTCGCAAACCTACTTCTTCGTGTAATTCACGGTACATGGTTTGTTCGGGTGTTTCTCCGTCATCAACACCACCTTGGGGAAATTGCCAAGAATGTTGACCGTAACGTCTAGCCCAAAAAACCTGTCCCTGATTATTGCAAATTACAATTCCGACATTGGCACGAAAACCTTCGGCATCAATCACCTTAGTGCCTCATTTGTAAGTCGATTTTTAATGATTGTTCCACATTAGCTGCAATTCGGCAAACACTATTATCCCCAGCCAATAGTAAGTTTACTATTTACACTGTGCATAACGACTTAACGTTAAATTAGCACTGAGTAATTACAAGGATAAAATAACCCTTAATTCACGCAACTTTTAGCAAAAAAAGTAAAGCTATGCCTTGATTATTATATTTAGTGCTATTTACTCACAGCTTGTGTATAACTTTTTATAAACAAGGCTATTTTGCAAACAAGTCCACAATAGAAGATCTAAATACTCGCTTTCTCCACAGATTCTGTGGATAAACATGTTTATATTGTTGTATTTATCCCATGTAGAATTTACTAACTTAATTAAAACTGAATAAGTTGAGTAAAAATATCAAAGCTTGTCAGTCACTTACAGTTAAATTGTGACTTTTTTGAGTGAGCAAAATAGCACCACACACAGTGCGTATAAAAAACAACCAAAAGCAAAGATATCCACCTCAGTGGGGTTTTGCTATCATGGCGCTGTTAATTATTCAAGATAAATGAGTAGCATGCGACCAACAAAACCCCATTCAATTAATGACTTAATGCAACGCGTTAATGCTATTGCCGGATTAACATTAGGCCAACTAGCCTCTCAATACAGTTTTAAAACCCCTGACGATCTATTACGCGAAAAAGGCTGGACCGGACAACTTATTGAATACGTATTAGGTGCTACTGCAGGCTCGAAACCCCTTCCCGACTTTGAAGATTTAGGCATTGAATTAAAAACACTGCCAATTTCGTATAAAGGAAAACCCTTAGAAACCACTTTTGTTTCGGTGACCCCCCTTATAGGCGTAACCGGGATGACATGGCATACAAGCGCTGTGCGTAAAAAGTTAAATCATGTTTTATGGCTGCCTATATTGAGTGAACGCGATATTGCACCATTTGATAGAACCATAGGCAGTGGTTTTTTGTGGCAACCAACACCTGAGCAAGATGCGCTGTTACAACGAGACTGGGAAGAACAAATGGAATTGATTGCACTTGGGCGAGTGGATGAGATATCAGGCCATTTAGGGGATGCAATGCAAATTCGTCCAAAAGCCGCGAATAGCAAAATTGTCACCGATGCCATTGGCCCAAATGGTCAAATTATAAAAACCTTACCCCGTGGTTTTTATTTAAAAACCAGTTTTACTGGGGCTATTTTAAAACAGCAGTTTCAGCTTTAATAACGTTTATAAGCTAAGCTCACTACTTTTTTATATGCCACTAACGCAAATAGTACAGGGGTTATACCAATCCGCAATAATACTTAATCATTTTTAGGGGCTAAACGCCTAAAAGTTATAACTTATTTAAATTAGCTTAGCAGGCATAAAAAAATCCCCGCTTGTGCGGGGATTTATATATCAACTTAAATAGTTACCTTAACTAAGGTTAAAGTAACTATTACTGGCCTTTAACTTCTTTAAGACCATTGTAAGGTGCTTTAGAGCCTAGCGCTTCTTCAATGCGAAGAAGTTGGTTGTACTTAGCAACACGATCAGAACGGCTCAATGAACCTGTTTTAATTTGACCTGCAGCAGTACCCACTGCTAAATCAGCAATTGTTGCATCTTCTGTTTCGCCAGAGCGGTGCGAAATAACAACCGTAAAGCCTGCATCTTTAGCCATTTTGATTGCTGCTAACGTTTCAGTTAGTGAACCAATTTGGTTAAATTTAATTAGGATTGAGTTAGCAATACCGTTATCAATACCGCGTTTTAAAATCTTAGTGTTAGTTACAAATAAATCATCGCCTACTAATTGGATTTTATCGCCCATTAATTTAGTTTGGTGTGCAAAGCCATCCCAATCTGACTCATCTAAGCCATCTTCAATAGATACTATTGGGTATTGCTCAGTTAGCTCTTTTAAGAAGTAGTTAAACTCTTCTGAAGTGAACTTTTTACCTTCACCTTTAAGGTCGTAAATGTTTGCTTCTTTGTCGTAAAACTCAGATGCTGCACAGTCCATAGCCAGTGTAATATCTTTACCTAGCTCGTAACCTGCGTTTGCTACAGCTGTTTTAATAGCAGCAAGTGCCGCTTCGTTTGATGCAAGGTTTGGTGCAAAACCACCTTCATCACCTACCGCAGTAGAGTGGCCGTCTGCTTTTAATACTTTAGCAAGGCTGTGGAATACTTCAGCGCCCATGCGTAGGCCTTCGCGGAAGTTTGCAGCGCCAACAGGTTGGATCATAAATTCTTGAATATCTACAGAGTTATCTGCGTGCTCACCACCGTTGATAATGTTCATCATAGGTAATGGCATTGAGTAAACACCTGGTGTACCGTTTAGGTCTGCGATGTGCTCGTACAGCTCAACTTTTTTAAATTGTGCAGCGGCTTTTGCAGTCGCTAGTGATACTGCTAAGATAGCATTTGCACCTAGTTTTTCTTTATTTTCAGTGCCATCTAAATCTAGCATTACTTTATCTACAGCACTTTGCTCTAATGCATTTTGGCCTTTTAGCGCATCAGCAATTTCGTTGTTAATAAAACCAACAGCGTTTAATACGCCTTTACCTAAGTAACGGGCTTTGTCACCATCACGTAGCTCTAGTGCTTCGCGAGTACCTGTTGATGCACCTGAAGGAGCGGCAGCTCGGCCCCAAGAACCATCAGCTAAATATACATCAGCTTCAACAGTAGGGTTACCACGCGAGTCCATAATTTCGCGACCAATTACTTTTACGATTTCTGACATCTTGATTCCTCTATATTCCCAAAATGGTGAGTTCAGCTAACTTTACTACGTTTTATATCTTTTAGTCAGCCCTTTAGACAAAAAAGCCGTGCAATATGCACGGCTTTTTTTAATTACGAAGACGTTTTTTGATGAGTATGAGCGGCTGCTACAAACCCTTCAAATAACGGGTGACCATCACGTGGTGTTGACGTAAATTCCGGGTGGAATTGTGCGGCAATAAACCATGGGTGATCTTTATTTTCGATAATCTCTACTAGTTTTTTATCTTCTGATAAACCAGTAAAGCTTAAGCCAGCTTGTTCTAATTGCTCTACAAAGTTGTTGTTTACTTCGTAGCGATGACGGTGACGTTCAATAATTTCTGTATTGCCGTACACTTCGTGCACCTTAGAACCCGGCGTTAAATGACATTTTTGTGCGCCTAAACGCATTGTGCCACCTAAATCAGATTTTTCATCACGTACTTCAATGTTACCCTCAGCATCTAGCCACTCTGTAATTAAGCCCACTACAGGTGCTTGTGAGTTACTATTAAACTCAGTTGAGTTAGCATCGGTTAAACCTGCAACATTACGTGCGTATTCAATAAGTGCTACTTGCATACCTAAACAAATACCTAGGTAAGGTACTTTGTTTTCACGGGCATACTTAGCCGCTAAAATTTTACCTTCAACACCACGGCCGCCAAAGCCGCCAGGTACTAAAATAGCGTCAAGGTGAGAAAGTAATTCTACCCCTTTGCTTTCTAGGTCTTGCGAGTCAACGTATTCAATATTAATGGTTAAACGGTTTTTAAGACCTGCATGTTTTAGTGCTTCGTTAACTGATTTGTATGCATCTGGTAGTTCAATGTACTTACCAACCATACCAATTGTTACTTCACCAGTTGGGTTAGACTCTTGATAAAGCACTTGTTCCCATTCAGCCAAATCAGCTTCTGGCGCGTCAAGATGGAAACGACGACACACAAAGTTATCTAGCTCTTGTGATTTTAATAACGCAGGAATTTTGTAAATGCTGTCTACGTCAGGAAGCGAAATAACCGCTTTTTCTTCAACGTTTGTGAACAGTGCAATTTTTGCACGTTCATTGTTAGGCAATTTACGGTCTGAGCGACAAATAAGAATATCTGGCTGAATACCTACAGAGCGTAACTCTTTAACTGAGTGCTGTGTTGGTTTGGTTTTTACTTCGCCTGCAGGGCCTAAGAATGGCACTAGCGTTAGGTGGATAAATAGCGCGCGTTCGCGGCCAATTTCTGTACCTAACTGACGAATTGCTTCAATAAATGGTTGTGATTCAATATCACCTACAGTGCCACCAATTTCTACAATCGCAATATCATGACCTTCAGCACCGTCGTATACACGTTGCTTAATATCGTTTGTGATGTGTGGAATAACCTGAATGGTTGCACCTAAGTATTCACCACGGCGTTCACGACGTAGTACATCTTCGTACACTCGCCCTTGTGTGAAGTTGTTGCGGCTGGTCATTTTGGTGCGAATAAAACGCTCGTAGTGACCTAAATCAAGATCCGTTTCGGCGCCGTCTTCTGTAACGTATACTTCACCGTGTTGAATTGGGCTCATTGTGCCTGGGTCAACGTTTATGTAAGGATCCAGCTTTAAAATGGTAACATCTAAACCGCGGGCCTCTAAAATAGCTGCCAATGACGCTGCTGCAATACCTTTACCCAACGAAGAAACAACCCCGCCAGTAACGAAGATAAATTTTGTACTCATGCGAACCCTAGAATATCAGGAATTAAAAGGAATATAACACCCGAGAAAGAGACTCTGGGTATATCATCAAGACGGGGCGAAATTGTACCAAAACAGCGTTGAGCAATCCAGTTAAAAATAGCCTTTACGCGCACAAAAAATGTTCGTTGATTAACATTAATTTTATTTTGCTTTTTTAATCGCTTCCCATGCCTGCTCCATTTCATCAAGCGTGGCACTCTCTAAGCTTTTACCTTTTGCAATTAAGTAACCTTGCACTTTTTCAAAACGTGCCGAAAACTTAGCATTGGCTTGCCTAAGCAGTTGCTCTGGGTCGCGTTTAACATGGCGAGCCACATTTACTGTGGCAAATAATAAGTCGCCTATTTCTTCTGCTGTATGATCAGATAAAGAGTCGTGCTCAAGCGCTTCTTTTACTTCAAGTACTTCTTCACTTACTTTATCTAGTGCTCCGTGGTAGCTTGGCCAATCAAAACCAAGTGCGGCAACACGTTGCTGAATTTTTTTGGCTTTAGCTAAGCTTGGCATATTAGTGGGTATATCTTGCCAAAGTGAGGCTTTGCTTGGCTGTACTTTAGCTGCGCGTTCTTGTGCTTTAATTGCTTGCCATTGCGTTACTAATTGCTCATCGGTCAACGCTTGCTTGTTGCTAAAAACATGTGGGTGGCGACGGGTTAGCTTACTATTTAGCTCACTAACCACATCGTTAAAATCAAACAGTCCCTGCTCGTTGGCAAGCTGTGCGTAAAAAACGATTTGAAATAGTAAATCACCCAGCTCATTTTTAAGCTCATTCAAATTACCTGACTCTATGCAATCGGCCACTTCAAAAGCTTCTTCTAATGTATGTGGCACAATCGATTTAAAATTTTGCTTGCGATCCCACGGGCAACCGTTTGTAGGATCGCGAAGCGCCACCATAATACCGAGTAGCTGCTCGAGTGCGTTAGTGTTTGCCATGTTATTGGTTTCGCTTGGCACTGTGCACACCTTCAATTTGATGTAGTTTTGACAAAACCCGGTTTGTGCCCGATAGGTCATGTACTTCTATTTGCATAGTAAATACCGCTAACTGATCGGCCCCAACGGTATTGACGTTCATGTTGATCACATTTACTTTTTCATTAGCCAGTACAGAGCTGATATCGCGGATTAAACCTGAGCGGTCGCTTGCTTCAATTTTTATACTTAGCGCATAAGAGCCGTTTATTTCATCTGACCAACTCACCGATATAACGCGCTCAGGGTGCTGCTCTTTTAAGTTGTTAAACGCATCGCAATCTTCGCGGTGCACGCCTATGCCTCGGCCTTGGGTTATATAGCCAATTATTTTATCGCCAGGGACTGGGCGGCAACACTTAGCTACGTGGCTCATTAAGCTGCCTACACCATCCACCACTATTCCGTTTTTATCGCCGGTTACTTTACTGGGCGCTTTAAAACGAATAACAGGCTCTTCTTCGGTACGGTCGCTTACAAAATTAAGCATTTGATTTAAGCGTACATCGCCTGCGCCTATGGCAACCATTAAGTCATCTAGTTCTTTGAAGTTAAAGCGCTTAATAGCTGGGTCTAAATCTTTGTAGGTTAAATCTAGCTTTTGCAGTTCGTTATCAAGAATCTCTTTACCGGCACTTAAATTTTTATCGCGGTCGAGCTGCTTAAACCAATGATGGATTTTAGCCCGTGCACGCGACGATTTAATATAGCCAAGCGATGGATTTAGCCAATCGCGGCTTGGATTAGGCTGCTTTTGTGTAAGTATTTCGACCTGATCGCCCGTAGATAACTGATGCGTAAACGGTACTATTTTGCCAAATACTTTCGCCCCTATGCAGCGGTGTCCTACATTTGAGTGAATGTAGTAAGCAAAATCAAGCGGTGTAGCGCCAACAGGTAAATCAATAATATCGCCACTTGGGGTAAATATATAAACGCGGTCTTCTACAACTTGGTTTTTAAGCTCTTCAGCTAAATCGCCCCCATCGACCACTTCTTCTTGCCATTGTAGTAATTTGCGCAACCAGCTAATTTTTTGCTCATAACCTGAACCACGCCCTGGTAGGGCGCCTTCTTTATACATCCAGTGCGCGGCAACGCCTAACTCAGCATCTTGATGCATTTCGCTGGTACGTATTTGTATCTCAACGGTTTTTCCTTCAGGGCCAAATACCACAGTATGAATTGACTGATAGCCATTTTGTTTAGGTGTAGCAACGTAGTCGTCAAACTCTTTATTAAGATGACGCCAGTTAGTATGAACAATACCTAGCGCGCCGTAACAATCTTGCAGGCGTTCAACAACTATGCGCATTGCCCGAATATCAAACAGCTGATCAAACTCGTAGTTTTTTTGCTGCATTTTTTTATAAATGCTGTAAATATGCTTAGGGCGCCCATACACTTGTGCCTCAATGCCGGCTTCGCTTAGGCGCGCTTTTACTTGCTCAACCATATCTTCCATATAGGCTTCACGAGCAAGGCGTTTATCATCAAGTTGTTTAGCAATGCTTTTATAGGTGTCGGGGTGTAAATACCTAAACGATAAATCTTCAAGTTCCCACTTAAGCTGCCCTATACCTAACCTGTTTGCTAAGGGGGCAAAAATATCGGCGGTTTCTTTAGCGGCAATAACACGCTCTTCTTCATCGCCATTTTTTACGTTACGTAAATGGCACACTTGCTCAGCAAGTTTAATTACAACCGCGCGCACATCTTCAACCATGGTAAGTAACATTTTACGAATGTTATCTACCTGCATAGTGCCTTTACCTTGGTGAGATAAAGTACTAATAGCGGCCATTTGTGCAACCCCAGTTAAAAGCATGGCTACATTTTTGCCAAGTTGTGCTTCTACGGTTTCAAGGTCCACTAAGTCGTTTAAGTAGTAATGCGTGAGGTACGCGGTTGCAAGAGATTCTGCATCTAAATTAAGCTCGGCTAAAATCTCGACCATTTCGATGGCCGTGTTTTGTCGTGCTTGGTTGTCACATGTAACACACAATGCTTGCGCTTTGTTTAGTAGCGTTATTTTATCTTGCGATAACGCTAACTGTTTTAGGCTAGTAGCAAAGTCACCTGTGTCGTCCTGCTGATGTGATTGACGTGTAGCGACCATAAAACGCTTTACCTCCGTTGAAATAACGCCATTGTTTCTATGTGTCCTGTATGCGGAAACATATTCATTAGCCCAATTTTAGTAACTTCAAAACCTGCTTGCGAAATAATTGCACTGTCACGGGCTAAAGTAACAGGATCGCAAGAAACGTATAAAATGGTTTTAAACTGCTTTAAAGGAAGTTGCTCTAAAACAGCCATAGCACCGGTACGAGAAGGGTCTAATACTAATACCTCTAGAGACTTATTAAACCATTGCGCTGATTCAATTTTTTGCGTTAAATCAAAACAATGAAAGTGTGCATTAGTAATAGAGTTAGTGTGCGCATTTTGCGTCGCCATTGCAACCGCCGATGTAACCCCTTCTACGCCAATAACCGATTTAGCATGCTGAGCAAGCACTAATGAAAAGTTACCAATACCACAAAATAAATCCAATACCTGCTCGTTTCCTTGCAAGTTAAGCCAATTTACCGACTGCGCTAACATAGCTTGGTTAACTTCATCATTTACTTGAATAAAATTACCAAGGCCAAATTCGAACTTTAAATTAAACTTTTCTAAAAAATAATAAGGCGTAGGTAAGTGAGTTTGCTCTATAACATCGCTGTTGTCTTGCCAAGTAATTAACCACTGCTGTAAATTTGCCGACTCTTGTACATAGCTTTTGGCTTCATCTGCTATCGCTTTAGTATGGCGAATAACAATAAAGTTCCCAGCTTCGTTTTGACATAACTGTAAATGACTTATACTGTGCAGCGCTTTATATTGATTAATAAGCGTTTCAAAAATACTAAATACGTTAGTAAATGCCTCACTAAGCACATCACATTGCTCAATACTAATCACATTTTTAGAGCTAGGCGCACGATACCCAACTCGCATTTTTTTAGCGGCTTTATCATACATTACGGCAATTCGGGCGCTACGCCTGTAATGAATGGGCTTACTTAGCAAAGGCGCTTGCCAATTTAAGTCGCTTAATTTGGCAAACTTTTTAAATAATTGCGTCACTGCAGTCTGCTTTTCAACCACTTGCTGATTTATATCTAGGTGCTGTAACTGACAACCACCACAATGGTTATAATGCTGACAAAAAGGCTGCGTGCGCGAATCACTTGCGTTAATAACCTTAACCAGTTTTGCACTGCTGTATTTGGCTTTATCTTCTATTAGACTTGCTGTTACTTTCTCATTCGTTAAAGCGCCGCTTACAAAACACACTTTATTGTTGTGTTTAGCAACGCCCCGCCCTTGATGATCCATGGCCGTAATATTTAGCGTGAGTGTTTGCTGTTTAAGTGGTTTTTTCTTTGCTTTAAAAATTTGCGCCATGCGGCATTACCTTAGTTTTTGTATTACGTATAAGCAAATCAGATGCTTTGAGAATAGCCGTTGAACCGTATATACTCGGTGCATACTAATAATGATAATAACGCTTCCATTATGACCAAATTAGGCTTACGTGATTCTGTTTTAACCTTAACCTTGATCCCCACAGTGATCATTGGTTTGTTACTTGGCGGCTATTTTACAATAAATCGTTACATTGAGCTTGATGAAATTTTATATCAGCAAGGCAGCTCAATATCTGAACCCTTAGCAATTGCGTTAGAGCAGCCTTTACTAGAAAAAAATAAAAAACTGCTTAATCGCTTAATTAGTTACACACACAATAAGCACTCCCCTGCTATTAAGTCGATTGCAATTTTTGATACCAGCAATCAGCTTATTATGACCAGTAACTATCATCGCTCATTTGATGAGCTGACCCAAAAAGCGCAAATTGAAAACCTTTACACAACTAAAATTAATAAATCTGAAGAGTTAATCACGTTCTACACCCCTATTTTTAACCACTCTGCGCCAGTATCAAAATGGGATATTAATGACTTTCAAACTCCGCTTGGCACGGTTATTTTACAACTTAATAAAGACCAAGCCATTATAGGGCAGCAGCGAGCAGTTTTAATTAGCGGCATTGTTATTTTATTTGCAATAATATTGGCCTCTATTTTGGCTCTTAAGCTTAGCCGTATGTTTATGAACCCACTTAATAAGTTAGTACTTGCAACCGATAAACTAGTTGAGGGTAAAAGAGATACGGGCTTAAACGATACCATGATGGGAGAGTTTGAACTGCTGCGTGAAGGACTTAATACCATTGCCCACACTATGGTTATGCAAAAGGACGAAATGCAGAAAAATATTGATCAGGCCACGAGTGATTATCGCGAAACCCTAGAGCAATACGAAACTTCAAATATTCAGCTAACCATGGCCAAAAAAGAGGCGCAAGATGCGAACCGTGTAAAGTCAGATTTTTTAGCCAAAATGAGTCACGAGTTACGTACCCCGCTCAATGGTGTTATTGGCTTTACGCGGCAGTTGTATAAAACACCTTTAAATAAACATCAAAAAGACTACCTCGATACCATAGAGCTTTCAGCCAATAGTTTATTGACAATTATTAGTGATATTTTAGATTTTTCTAAGCTTGAAGCGGGCGCAATGGAGCTTGAATCAATCCAGTTTCAACTGCGCGATAGCGTAAACGAGGTAATGACATTATTAGCTCCTTCGGCGCATGAAAAACAACTTGAGCTATCGATATATATTAACCCGCAGGTACCTGATGATTTAACGGGTGACCCAACACGCCTTAAACAAGTCCTTATTAATTTGTTAAGCAACGCCATTAAGTTTACCGAAAAAGGTTCAATAAAGGTTGATATAAGCTACCGTTTATTAGATGAAGACCGTGCCTCTATTTTAGTCTCAGTAACCGACACTGGTGTGGGTATCCCAATGGACAAACAAGATGCACTATTTACCGCATTCGGCCAGGCTGATTCATCCATCACCCGAAAATTTGGCGGCACCGGTTTAGGCTTAATCATTACTAAACACATTGTTGAGGCTATGAATGGCCGAATAACGCTAAATTCAGCTCCTGGAAGCGGCACCTGTTTTACCTTCAATGGTGTATTTAGATTACCAGATCATACATTTAGTAACGACTTACCTTCTAAATCGCTCATTGGTAAACGCGTATTATATTTAGAGCCACATGAGCATACGCACCACTCGGTGCTTTCTGTATTAAACGAGTGGGAAGCAGTTGTAACGGCCTGCTTTAATGAGGCAGCATTTTTAGATGCCATCAAGCATAAAATGTTTAAATACGATATTTGTATTATTGGTGATATGGCATCGGTAGATGACATGCAGCGTCTTAAAGGCTATGTGAATATGGTTCGCGAGTCGTGCGATTATTTATACCTTATGCTCAATACTGTATCGCATAATATGCGCGAGGCATTTATTGGCAGCGGCGCCGATGCGTGTTTAAGTAAGCCACTTAATCATCGTAAATTATGTGAAGTACTCGCTGCACCTTATCGACTTGATCACCCAACCTTAAATATTGAGCCAAGCGATCAAACCTTATTGCCATTAAAAGTACTGGTGGTAGATGATAACGATGCAAACTTAAAACTTATTTGCACTTTATTAAAAGAACAGGTTGAATTTATAGACACCGCATATAATGGCTCTCAAGCCTACAGCTTAAGTAAAAGCCACAAGTACGATGTTATTTTTATGGATATACAAATGCCGATAATGGATGGCATTACCGCCTGTAAGCTGATTAAAGAGTCTTCTTTAAACGAAGACACGCCTATTATTGCGGTAACCGCGCATGCACTGCACAGTGAAAAAGAGCAGCTATTAAAAGATGGCTTTAAAGGCTATTTAACTAAGCCTATTGATGAGGATATGCTCAGCCAAATTATTTGCGATCATAGTCCGCAATCGCCCGTAACCCGCGACAAAATTAAAAATGTAACGCCTCAAAGCCCTGCTCCATTTGAAAGTAACTGCTTAGATTGGTCGCTTGCGCTACAGCGTGCTGGCGGCAAAGGTGAACTGGCGCTGGAAATGCTTAATATGCTGTTACATAGTGTGCCAGAGACGCTCTCACAGCTTAACGAGGCTATTGAGCTAAACGATTGCCAAACAGTATTAAGTGTTATTCATAAGTTCCATGGCGCGTGCTGTTATACCGGGGTGCCTAAGCTTAAATCACTGGCAGAAACCATAGAAACCTCACTTAAAAGTGACTGTGTGCTTGATAATGTTGAGCCTGAATTATTTGAGCTACAGGATGAGCTGGAAAACCTCATGGCAGATGCAAGTGTTACCGAGCATCAACGCTAAAAAACACGTAATAAAAAAGCGCAGTAAATGCGCTTTTTAACCGGTTTTAATACCTTTTTACTTAATTAAGTATTTCTATGAAATGGCGCGCCACCATAGGGTTAAATTTATAACCTTGCCTCAATCATTAGGCGTTTCATGTCGCGTACTGCTTTTTCAAGGCCATCAATAGCTGCGCGCGCAATAATAGCGTGGCCAATGTTAAGCTCATAAATTTCTGGCATTGCAGCAATCGGTTTTACGTTATGATAATGAAGACCATGCCCTGCATTTACTATTAAGCCTAAGCTTGCCGCGTATTTTACACCCTCTCGAATGTGCTCAAGTTCTTTGTGTAAATCTTCATCATTAGTGGCATCTGCATAGGCGCCTGTGTGAATTTCTACATACGGAGCACCACATGCTTTAGCTGCATCTAGCTGAGCTTTATCGGCATCAATAAATAATGACACTTTAATACCTGCATCGGTAAGTGTTTTAGTAGCCGCTTTAATTTTATCTATATTGCCGGCGACATCTAGGCCGCCTTCAGTCGTTAATTCTTCGCGTTTTTCCGGCACTAAACACACGTACTCAGGCTTTACTTCAAGAGCAATGTTAATCATTTCATCGGTAACCGCTGTTTCAAGATTCATACGCGTTTGAATCGTTTTAGCCATTACGTATACATCACGGTCTTGAATGTGGCGGCGGTCTTCACGCAAATGAATAGTGATCCCATCTGCACCAGCATGCTCCGCCACACTGGCCGCATGTGCTGGGTCTGGGTATGATGTACCACGCGCTTGGCGAAGCGTTGCGATATGATCAACGTTCACGCCTAAAAGAATGTCTTTCATTTTGTTACCTGTAAAATATGCTTATTGAGAGGCCATGAATAATTCACGGCTTTTTAATGGTTTATTACCTAGTAAAGGTTTTAGTAAATAACGGCTTAATTGTTTTGCCATATAGAGTACATCACTTTGGCTAAAATCATGATTAGCAATCGCTTTGAGCTGTGCACCGCTAAACCCTGAGCGTGTATCTTGCTGAATCAAAAAACCCAACTCAGGAAAGTAACTATACGTTTGGCCTTCAACAATTGGCTCACCACTGGCATCAAAGCTAAAATCAACGCCATAACCTAAAAGCTCTAATAGCTGAAACTCGTACGAGCGCAGCACTGACTGTAAATCAACATCGGTATTGAGATTTTCTAGGTGAGTTTTGTAAAGCTCGAATACTTGTTCAAGCGGCTCATTTACCGGCACTATGCGATTCGTTAGCTCGTTTAAATAAAAGCCACAGTAAAGTTTATCCTTGGTTAAATATAAAGGATTGCCATGGAGCTCAAATTTATTAATGTATTTTAAATCGTACTTGCCACTGTAATGAACAAGCAGTGCCTGAAAAGGTTGAAGTTGTGCTTTGTGTTTTGTGGCCTGGCGACCACTAATTCTCGCCAGCATTCTAAGCTGGCCTACGCCTTCTACCAGCATATCGAGCATTACTTGGGAGTCGCTATAAGGACGCCGATGTAATAGGTACGCTGTGTAGAAGTCGCTATCCATATTAGTAGGCTAAATACGGGTTAATCTTCGCCATAACCTAAGCTTCTTAAGGCACGTTCATCATCGGCCCAACCCGATTTAACTTTAACCCAAAGCTCTAAAAATACTTTGTTATCGAGCATTTCTTCAAGATCTTTACGGGCTTCACGGCCAATCACTTTAAGCTTTTCGCCTTTGTTACCAATTACCATGCGTTTTTGGGTTTCACGCTCAACAAGAATTAACCCATTGATATGCCAAACACCGTTTTCTTGCCATTTAAACTGCTCAATTTCTACAGTAACAGAGTAAGGAAGCTCTTCGCCCATAAAGCGCATTAGCTTTTCACGAATAACTTCTGCCGCCATAAAACGCATTGAGCGGTCGGTTACATAGTCGTCAGGAAAGTAAAACTCACACGGCGGTAAGCGTTTGGTTACTTCTGCTTTTATTAAATCAACATTTTTACCTTGGGTTGCCGATACCGGCATAATGCCCACAAAATCAAATTTATCGCCCAGCATTTTCATATGCGGTAATACTAAATCGCGGTCTTTTACTTGGTCTATCTTATTAATAACAAGTAAAACAGGCTTACCACTTTGCGATACTTTATTAAGTACCATTTCGTCATCGGCATTCCAGTGAGTACCCTCAACAACAAAGATAATCAGCTCTACATCACCTATTGAGCTCGATGCTGCACGGTTCATTAAGCGGTTAATAGCACGCTTTTCTTCAACGTGTAGACCCGGCGTATCAATATAAACAGCTTGATGCTTACCTTCAGTGTGAATCCCCATAATACGATGGCGCGTGGTTTGTGGCTTACGCGAAGTAATACTTACTTTTTGCTCAATGATTTCATTAAGTAATGTTGATTTACCTACATTAGGGCGGCCAACAATGGCAACCATGCCACAAAACGTATCAATATCACCTTCATGAGGCTGTATTAAGGTATCAAGATTCATTTTTTAGTATCTTCAATGCTTTTTCGGCAGCTTTTTGTTCGGCTTTACGGCGCGAGCTACCAACAGAAATAATGCTTTCCATACCTTCAACTATACATTCAACCGTGAACGTTTGATTGTGCGCTTGCCCTTTGGTATCAACCACGGTATAGCCCGGTAAAGATAACTTACGCGCTTGTAGATGCTCTTGCAGCAAGGTCTTAGGATCTTTTTGATTAAGCCCTGGTGAAATAGCATCAAGTCTAGATTCGTACCACGCTAAAATTAGCTCGCCACAACGCTCTATATTTGAGTCTAAAAACACAGCACCAATAATAGCTTCTACGGCATCAGCCAACGTTGATTCACGACGAAAACCACCGCTTTTAAGCTCGCCTGGGCCTAAGCGTAAATAATCGCCTAAACCAAACTCGAGACCAAATTCAGCCAGTGTCTGGCCCCGTACAAGCGTAGAGCGCATTCGGCTTAAATCACCTTCACGGGCTTTTGGAAATTTGTCGTACAAGGCGTTAGCAATTACAAAGCTCAAAATTGAATCGCCTAAAAACTCTAAACGTTCGTTGTGTTGACCTTTATGACTGCGGTGCGTCATTGCCTGCTCAAGTAAACCTTGATCAGCAAACTCATAGCCAATTCGTTTATATAATTCTGTTACATTTTTTTTCATTGTTACTGAATATTACCTAGGCGTTCAAAACGAACACCAGTTGGAACCCATCCTGGTAAAACATCATCTGGGCCATTCTCAAATTCAAAACTCATCCATATAAAGACAGCTTTACCCACCAAGTTTTCTTTTGGTACAAAGCCCCAAAAGCGACTATCTTGGCTGTTGTCGCGGTTATCACCCATCATAAAATAATGATCAGCTGGTACAGTCCATTCATCCGAAGGAGTACCGGGTTGCTGATAGTAACGCCCTTTACGTTCAGGCGCGCGTGGGTTGATTAAAATGTCGTGCTTGAGTGTTGTTAAATCTTCATTTACACGGGCAAGCGACATTTGGCCTTGTTTAAACTCATTATCGTTAATTAATTTAAAATCAATTTTATTAAACTCATTACAAAGTAGGTCACCCTGCTGGGTCTCGCCTTCTTTACAATTAGGTTGAATATATAAACGCTTGTCACGATAAACAATCTTATCGCCCGGTAAACCAATAGCACGTTTAATATAATCTACTCGCTCATCTAACGGGTATTTAAAAACAACAATATCGCCGCGCTCAGGCTCGCTTACATCAACAAGCTGACTACGCCATACAGGATCTTTAACGCCGTACGAGTACTTTTGTACTAAAATAAAATCGCCCACCAACAGTGTTGGCATCATTGAACCCGATGGTATCTGAAAAGGCTCAAAAATAAACGATCTAAAAATAGTAATTGCAGCAATCATCGGAAAAATCGATTTTGCCGTTTCTGTAATTGCCGGCTCAGGTGCAATTAATGCCGCTGTTTCTTCATCAAGCTGGCCACCGGCTGAGGTTTGTGCAAGCGCCAAACGCTCTTGCCTTTTTGGCGCATACATTAGGTGGTCAATTAACCATATTAAACCTGAGCCTAATGTTAATAACACCAATAAAACTGAGAAATAACCAGCCATCTATAATCCTTTGTTTTTATTTGCCAACTTTTAAAATAGCTAAAAACGCTTCTTGAGGTACTTCTACATTACCCAATTGCTTCATTCGTTTTTTACCATCTTTTTGCTTTTGCAGTAGCTTTTTCTTACGGCTCACGTCACCACCGTAACACTTAGCAATTACGTTTTTACGTAATTGTTTAACCGTGGTACGCGCAATAACATGTTGTCCTATTGCTGCTTGAATCGCAATATCAAACATTTGACGCGGAATAAGCTCTTTTAATGCATCAGCTAGTTGGCGGCCGCGCGATTGTGCGCTGTCTCTGTGTACAATAATCGCTAACGCATCAACACGCTCACCATTGATAAGTATATCAACACGCACCATGTCTGATGTTTGAAAGTGCTTAAAGTTGTAATCAAGCGATGCAAAACCACGACTGGTTGACTTTAATTTATCAAAAAAGTCCATAACCACTTCAGCCATAGGTAACTCATAGGTTACAGCGACTTGCTTACCATGGTAGCTCATTTTAGTTTGAACGCCGCGCTTTTCTATACACAGTGTTATTACGCTACCTAAAAACTCTTGCGGTACAAGTATGTTTGCCTCTACTACTGGTTCGCGTATTTCTACAATATCATTAACCGCTGGTAAATCAGACGGGTTATCTATTTGACGCGTTCCCTCTTTAGTAACAACTTCGTAAATTACCGTAGGTGCCGTAGTAATTAAATCAATATCGTATTCACGCTCTAAACGCTCTTGAATAATTTCCATGTGCAACATACCTAAAAAGCCACAACGGAAACCAAAACCTAGTGCTGTTGAATTTTCAGGTTCAAAAAATAATGATGCGTCATTCAAGCTTAGTTTATTAAGTGCATCACGGAACGATTCATAATCATCAGAGGCAATAGGGAACATACCCGCATACACTTGCGGCTTAATTTTTTGAAAGCCAGGTAATCGTGCCGGTGCCGCATTTTTTTGATGCGTAATGGTATCACCCACTGGGGCACCATGTATTTCTTTAATACCGGCAATAACAAACCCTACTTCGCCAGTACGTAAAATACCTGTATTGGTTTGTTTTGGGGTAAATATACCCACGTGATCTGCAATATGTACTTGCTCGTTCGACATTATTTTTATTTTGTCACCGGCACGTAGTTCACCGTGCTTAATACGCACTAGTGATACAACGCCTTGGTATGGGTCAAACCACGAGTCAATAATAAGCGCTTGTAAAGGTTGATCTTTCTCACCTACTGGAGGTGGAATATCCTTAACAATCATTTCAAGAACTTCAGCAATACCCACACCTGTTTTAGCACTACATTGCACAGCGTCAAGGGCATCAATACCAATAATATCTTCAATTTCTTCTGCTACACGAAGCGGATCGGCTTGCGGTAAATCTATTTTATTTAAAACAGGGATTACTTCTAAGTCCATTTCAATGGCGGTATAGCAGTTTGCAAGCGTTTGTGCCTCAACACCTTGTCCCGCATCTACAACTAAAAGCGCACCTTCACATGCCGCTAAAGAACGAGAAACTTCGTAAGTAAAGTCAACGTGCCCTGGTGTATCGATAAAGTTAAGTTGGTAGGTTTCGCCATCGTTAGCGGTGTAGTTAAGCGTTACACTTTGCGCTTTAATGGTAATACCGCGCTCACGCTCGATGTCCATTGAATCTAACACTTGCTTTTGCATTTCGCGGTCTGTTAAGCCACCACAAACCTGGATCAAACGATCAGAAAGGGTCGATTTACCATGGTCAATATGGGCGATGATCGAAAAATTACGGATATGCTTCATAAACTGGATTCTAAACTTCTATATTAATAGGCTAAGTACGAACACCTGAGTGACTTGAAAATACTTATTGGGCACAAGTGCTATTTAATGGCTAAATACATTTTAGCTAATCTAATTATTGATTGCCTTTTACCCTGTATTTCCAAGTTACTCTGGTATAAAAAGCCAATTTTACATTTAATTGGCCTTAATCACCATCTATTTGCGTTAAAGGAAGGCTAATTGGATGAATTTTTATCACTTTTACATCATGCCTGAGTGTTTTTACTTTGCTTTTAGCTAAAAAGTAACCACCTACACCACCCAAAGCGGCGAATAATATTTGCCACCCTTGCGCTAAAAGTAGTAATTCTGCACTAATAAATGCAAGCGTTAATCCTAAAAATAAAGGCAACATGTATACAGCAAAAGCATGTTTAACTAAATGCGAATCATCTAATGAGAGCGTTACTTTTTGGCCGACTTCTACAGGCGTATCGAATTGATATGGAAAGGTTTTTTTATCGCTACCAAAGAGTTTGGCAAAGACTTGCGAGCCACAGCGGCCATTGCAGCCTTCACAGGCTTTTTTTTGCTGGGCTTCTAAATGGGCAGTGGTGCCTTCTAAGGCTACCACTGTAAGTGTTTGTTCAATCATAACAACCCTTACGAATTGTTTATAATGCGCGAGTCACTGACTCAGCAATTGCCTTTGCGGTTTGACTTGGCACATTACCAACAACAGATACATCAAAGTTTCCGCCATTATGCACATAAATTGTCGTTGCGCCAGAAGTTAATGATCCGCTTAAGCGGCGACCTGGCAAAGGGCGCTGTACAAAAACAGAAATTTCAACAAACCCATCTGAGTATAAAAAATAATCAGTAAGTTCGTTATTTAAATCAAGTTTATGGCGGTCTGATTTTAGTAATTTAAAGCCATTAGGTAACCAACCAATGCGCCAGTTTGTGGCATTGCTTTTTTCACCTTCCAGTGCATTACCCGGTAACGGTGTTGGAAAATTACGATTAAGCACTTCTAAAATCATCGGTGCGGGTTGCTCTGTTACACTAATGTGGGTTAACTGTAGCTGCTCTAATGCTTCACCTTGGTGGTTAACATAAGCGGCTTTTAATAGCAGCGATGACTCTGTATCAAGCCAAATCCAATAGTTATATTTGTATTCATCTTTTGATTCTATTCTAACCAATTGCGCCGCTCGCCCTGCAATACGCCCTTTACCACCTAGCACAAAATCATATTGACTGCTTAGCGCTTCAATATCTTTAAATAATACTTCCGGTATTGGCCCTGCAATGGAGTCTGTATTGATAGAATATGGCTGCGATTGCGGTTCAAAGTAGGTTACTTGGTCGTTAATTCTAACCATTTCTAAGCCCGCACCATTAAGTAAACTTAAATGTTCAAGCTCTGTTTCACCTTGCTTTGCATGAACCCAACGGTAGGGCTCCATAGCTTTACCCTTTACCACCACAAAAGAGGCGTCAAAATTACGGGTATGCACTGCATTCGCCATGTTTAGTAATAAATCTTTGGCGGGGTTTGTGTCGTTAGCAAAAACAGCAAAGCTTACTACTAACGACAGAACAAAAGAGATTACTTTCATTTAATTAGTTTTTTTCCTCTTGCGCTTTGTCACTATTTTGCGCTGTTTGTAAAGAGTGTGCAACACGTGCTTGACGTTGATGCTCTAAAACTAACGCGCCAATGCGCTGTTGCTGTAATTCGCGTAAACCTTGCTCAGCGTTTTCAAGAGCAGGTTCTGATGAATAGCTCACCGGTGATGCCATCCCTGTTAGCGGGGTAGTTTGTAAAAGCGGAATTTCGCTTTCTTGCTCGCCCGCACCTTGCGGTAAGGTATTTACGCCAACAATAGCAAACATAGCGACGCTTGCAGCAATGGCTAGTTGTGCAACCGGCCTGCGCCAATTAAACGCCACTACTTTATTATCTTGCTGCGATTCACTTTGTTCTGTCTCTGGAGCTTTATTTACTGTCGATTGCGTGAAATCAGCATACACAGGTTCATTTTCAAGTGCTAACGCTATGTTTTCGCTTATATCGATGTGTATGTCATTGTTATTTTTTTGAGCACGCATCGCATCACCAATTAGCGCATATCGACCAAACGTAGCAACATCCTGATCAGAAATTTTACCCTCTGCAAGGTGTTGTTCGCCGTCAAGTAATGCTGATAACGTTTCGCTATCCAACTTGTTAACGTGTGCTTTTGTCATACTAAGACTCGCCTATTAATGGGTTTAATTTATTATCTATTGCTTCTCGGGCTCTAAAAATACGCGAACGCACTGTCCCTACAGGGCAATCCATTACCACGGCTATTTCTTCATAGCTCATCCCTTCAATTTCTCTTAGGGTAATCGCGGTTTTCAGGTCTTCAGGCAAACTATCAATCGTATTAAAAATAACAGCGCGTACTTCGTCGCTTAACAGTAAGTTTTCAGGCGATGCGTTTGATCGCATCGAGTCCGCACCGTCGTAAAACTCGGCATCTTCAGCGTCTATATCGTTTGCTGGCGGTTTACGGCCCTGAGCTACTAAATAATTTTTAGCACAATTAACGGCAATACGGTATAACCACGTATAAAAGGCACTATCACCTCTAAAGTTTGGAAGTGCACGGTAAGCCTTAATAAATGCCTCTTGTGCTACATCTGCAATATCGCCTTGGTTAGACACATAACGTGATATTAACCCTGCAATTTTGTTCTGATACTTCTTTACTAATAGGTTGAAGGCGTTTTTATCTCCTTGCTGGACCCTTTTTACAAGCGCTAAATCTAATTCCTGCTCGCTCATTCGAGCCGGTACTCCTCTGTTTGATTCTTGCTGGTTATTCATAGTGTCGCCATTGTTCACAAATACTCTGACCTCTTTATGAATAAAAAGTTCTGCTTAATATTATTTTTTTATAAAATAGTCGTAAATATAGGCGCTAAGCCATTAAAATCACTACGTAGTAATATGACAAATATGATACAACTACACTATTAAAAACAAATATTGCTCTAATTTGAGCATTGTAACCGCAAAGTACCTCTGACATGAACCAAAATAAACATCATATTGCTGATGTCGCTATTATCGGTAGCGGCGCGGCGGGCTTATCGCTTGCATTGTCTTTAGCTAACTATTGTAATGTTACTGTGATCAGTAAAGGTGCCCTTACCGAAGGCTCTACACTGTATGCGCAAGGCGGCATTGCCGCAGTATTTGATAAAAAAAACGACAGCATAGAATCACATGTTGAAGATACTCTTGATGCCGGTGGTGGTTTATGTGACCGAGAAGCGGTGCATTACACAGCAAGTAATGCGCACCAGTGTTTACAATGGCTTATTGAACAAGGCGTTCCTTTTGATATGGAGTTTGACAGCAAAGGAAAAGAGCGCTTTCATTTAACTCGCGAAGGCGGTCACAGCCATCGCCGTATTTTGCATGCAGCCGATGCCACAGGTAAGGCTGTACAAACTACATTGATTAGCCAAGTTAAAGCACATAAAAATATCACCTTACTTGAGCAATATAATGCCATCGATTTAATCAGCGATAAAAGTCTAGGTAAAGCGGGTTCGCATATTCATGGCATGTACGTATGGAATAAAAAAGCAAAAAAAGTAGAAACTATTTCCGCTAAATTTGTTGCACTGGCAACAGGTGGTGCAAGTAAGGTGTATTTGTACACGTCAAACCCTGATGTATCTAGCGGTGATGGTATTGCCATGGCGTGGCGTGCGGGCTGTAGAGTAGCGAATATGGAGTTTAACCAATTTCACCCCACCAGCCTTTATCACCCAGAATTGCAAAACTTTTTAATTACCGAAGCTATGCGTGGTGAAGGAGCGTATTTAAAGCGCCCCGACGGCACTCGCTTTATGAAAGACTTTGACGATAGGGAAGAGCTGGCACCACGCGACATAGTAGCCCGTGCTATCGACTTTGAAATGAAGCGTTTAGGTGCAAATTGTGTATATCTAGATATTAGCCACAAAGATAAAGACTTTATTATTGAGCACTTCCCTACTATTTACGCAAAGTGTTTAAGTGTAGGGCTTGATATAACCAAAGAAGCCATCCCCGTTGTTCCAGCCGCGCATTACACCTGTGGGGGTGTTATGAGTGATTTTAATGGTAAAACCGATTTAGATAACCTATACGCTGTAGGCGAAGTAGCCTATACAGGCTTACATGGGGCAAACCGTATGGCGAGCAATTCTTTATTAGAGTGTATTGTATTTGCTCACGCTGCTGCCAAAGACATTTTAAGTAAAATAGATAACGCGCCTGCGCCTGTAGCGCTTCCAAGTTGGGATGAAAGCCGCGTTAGCAACTCAGATGAAGAAATAGTAATTACCCATAACTGGCATGAGCTGCGATTGTTTATGTGGGATTATGTAGGTATTGTGCGCTCCACTAAGCGTTTAGAGAGAGCGCTACACAGAGTTGAGTTATTACAACAAGAAATACATGATTATTACGCAAACTTTAGAGTAAGTAATAACTTATTAGAGCTTCGTAATTTAGTACAGGTAGCCGAGCTTATAATTAGAAGTGCAATGCTACGTAAAGAAAGCCGCGGCCTGCATTATACTATTGATTACCCTGAGCAAAATGAAAACCCAACACCCACTATTTTGACTCCGCCTCGCCATTAATAGCAATCAGTGCTGCGCGCTTTAAACGTGCGTAGCTTTGTTTATCTACGCCTTTGGCTGAAATAATGAGCCACTGGCGTTTATTAAAGCCTTTAACATGTAACCACACACTGGTATTTAATATTTTTGTTTTAGGGGTTAATTGCCCCTGAACCTTTAGGCTTTCGTTTTCAAAGCGTATTTGCTTAGGCTCTAAAATAATGACGCCATTGTCTGGGTGAATAGCCACTATTTTTTGCCATACCCAGTAAAACGCAATTGTATTTATAGTTAAACAAATAACAACGCTAAAAAAAGAGCTTAAATAAAGCCCTAAAACAACACTTAACAAGCAGAAAAACAGCACGATAGGCTGATGTTCTGCTTTATTATTTACTACCGTAAACCTATACACGTACTCGGTCTAAAATTAGCGATACCATGGTATTAAGTTCAGCGTCCTTACACTCTTCGTGGCCCATAAACCAAGCAAATAAGTCTGGGTCTTCTTGGGTTAGCAAACGCTGAAATACAGCCTGTTGCTGTGCATTTAACGAATCATACGCCTGCTCTACAAACGGCATAAACAAAACATCTAACTCTAACATGCCGCGGCGACAAGCCCAGCGTATACGTGCTTTACTATGAATTTCAGTCATTTTAAACCTCATACTTAATTGCCCCGAGTTTAACAAATACCCGCATAATTAGCAGCTATTAATCTGTGCTCAAATAATAAAAGCTGCCCACCTTCGTTGCTGTACCCTAGGTTATAACTGCGTTATTATGTCAGCTCATTTGTATTGCACAGAAGGTTTTTATGTCGAGCGTTTATGCATGTCCGTTATCTCACCAACTTATTAGCCTAACCGGTGCGGATAAATTGTCTTATCTTCACGGACAAATCACTCAAGATCTCAATAAACTATCTAACAGCAATTATTTATGGGCTGGTCATTGTAGTGCCAAAGGTAAGCTATGGGGTGTGTTTAAATTATTTTCTCACCAAGATAGCTACTACCTAGCAGGTTCACAGCCTGAAGTGGAACAGTCGCTCAGTGAGCTAAAAAAATACGCTGTGTTTGCCAAAGTAGATATTGATGTTTCTACGAACAGATTAATTGGGTTGATCAGTGACGATTTAACCCCAGTACTAGAAAAACTTGATATTCGTTTTTGTGATGACCAGACGGCCTGTGACTTCCCAAGTGGTAAAGCGCTTAAGTTAGCGCCAAATCGCGTTTTACTAATGGTTGATAGCCAATTTAGTATGCCAGATGATGTCTCTACATTAGACAACTGCTCGCTATGGCAAGAAGCCGCTATAAAAGCGGGCGAGCCACAATTAAATAGTGACGCCATTGGCGAATACGTACCACAAATGGTAAACCTTCAAGCGATTAACGGCATTAGTTTTAAAAAAGGCTGTTACACCGGCCAAGAAACGGTTGCCCGTATGAAGTACCTAGGTAAAAACAAACGCGCTATGTATATTGTTACAGGTAAAAGCGATGGTTTACTTGAAGAGCCAGAACTTGAAACCCAAGTAGGCGAAAACTGGCGCCGCGCTGGTAAACTAATTGCCCAAAGCTATAACGAAAATAGCCAAACTTTATTTGGCCTTGTTGTGCTGCCAAACGATACACCAAGTACACACGTACTTCGTGCAAAGCACACCCCTCAGGTAGAGCTAAGCATTCTGCCTCTACCTTACTCTCTTGAAGATGAATAAATAGGAATGACTATGATCGTTGCACCAAACACAGTAGTAAAAATGCATTATTCAGTACTGGATAACGATGGCAATACCATTGATAACTCTTTTGATGGCGAGCCACTAGTTTTTATTATTGGCACAGGCTACTTAATCCCAGGGCTTGAAAATGCACTCCAAGGCAAGCAAGCCGGTGATACATTAAATGTTAAAGTAGAACCTGAAGAAGGCTACGGCGAACGTCACGACAACCTAATGCAAGCGGTGCCTAAGTCGATGTTTGATGGCATGGAGATTGAAGTAGGTATGCAATTTAGAGCCTCTACCGACGATGGCGATCAATCTGTGATGATTATCGAAATTCAAGATGAAGACGTTATAGTTGATGGCAACCACCCGCTTTCGGGTATTACCCTTAACTTTGATGTAGAAATTTTAGAGGTGCGCGAAGCAACCGAAGAAGAGCTTGCGCACGGTCACGTGCACGGTGAAGGCGGTTGTGGTCACGATCACTAATCATATCACCGTTTATAAAAAGCGCCTAAGGCGCTTTTTTTATAACATATTGTTGTAGGTCGCGCTTTTTAATGGGGCAGGCTCTTCTAACGGAAGCTCACTGGGAGTTATTTTTTCCTCAAGCGCACTTAATAAGCCTTGCTGATCGTTTGTTCCCACTCGGTACTTAGTACCGTCTTTTAAGGTTAACTGCACCGCGCTAAATCCTGATACAGAGTAAACCCACCCATCATGCGTAATACGAATACCAATACCGTGGCGGTAGGAGTTTTGCACCGCTTTAGCCTCTACTATGTCTGCAAGCGCTAATCGTTGCCCTGCAACGCCAGGACCAAAAGCCCAACTAATTGTTTGCTCGTCAACTTTTACGGTTAAACCATGAAACAAAAAACCGACTAAAACGAGTACACCGGCAAATACCATTAATGGCACATCGGCGCCCATTAAGTTCCAAGCTAAGGCTACAAAGCCGCCTATCCATGCTAAAACAAAAAATATAAACACCGCATATTGTTTATGCTGATACATAGCGCTCTCTTTATTATTAAAAACTGTACACCAACGTGGCGCTTAATTCTGAGTCGTATTTAAGGTTATCGTCTTCAGGTTTTGAATTATAACGATACATGTAAGCAAACTTTAACGATACCGCACCTATAACTTGGCTAATCAAAGCGGTTTCTGACTTCAAACGTGAATTTAACCCCGACAAAGACTGCTCAATACTCACATCTTGATTAAAGCGCGTGCGCTTTGATACCAAACGCTCCCACTGCATTGCAATACGTACTAAGTAACCCGTTTTGTTTTCATCTTCTTCACTTACCTCTGACTCATCATCAGCGACAGAGCGATATAAACCGGGGCCAATATCAATATCTACTTTATTTTTTACACCTTGGTAAACCCTTGCACCATAGCCTGTCGCCACCGTACTTTTGTAATCGAGGCCGCTAAATTTATCTTCTTCGTAGTCGCCATAAATAAAAAATGAAGAATTTTTAACGCCCACCTTGTAGTTACCCTGGGCTGAGACAAAAATACGATCTGCTGTTACGTCTGTTTGCCCTGTGTCATCATTTTCATCGCGTTTATATAAGGTGTCTAATTTAAACTGGTTGCGCCATTTTTCGAAGTCTTGGTATAAATTCCCTCTAAATTTAAAGCTGGTAGAGTTTGTATTACCTTTACTCAAAATCAAGCCAAATTCAGTATCGCCATAGAGCATTTCGCCTTTATGTAACTCATGAATTTCTTCATCAGAGAGTTGCCCATATTCATGAAAGTCTTCAAATGGATCAACAGCCCAACAACAACTGCTCATTATTAAAAACACGAATAGTAAATACTTATGCACGGTAAACTCTCTAGCACATACAAACAAAACGGCTTACTCAGCGTGCTCTGTTTCTTTCCACAAAATATGACAAAACGGCGCGTCTTTATCACGGCTAATTAAAATTTTTGCAAATAACACATCTTCGTTTTCAAACTCTAACCCCACTAACACTTGCACAAATAACTCCGGCTCTATTTCAAGTGCTACAAAGTTTTGCCATTGCTCATCAGGCTCGCCTTCCTCAATAAACCCAAGTTCTTCTCGGTATTCGTTAAAGTCTTCAACATCTTGTTCGCTAAGATTGTTTGGCGCCAGCTCTAAAAAAATATCATACGCTTGATGGGTAACTTCTTCTTCGCTATATAAACGTGGGCCTGACATGGGTAAAACCTCAATGCATTTTAAGTGCGCACATAATATCAAAACTCACCTGTGTTTTGAGAAAAAACAGCTAAAAATAATGACTTTTTTGTTACCAACTCATGTGTGGTTAAGCTTAACTAAGATTCAAAGCGCTTTGACTAAAAAAGTTTAAAATAATTCAATTTATTTTTTATTATAAAACAAACCGTTACTTTACTTAGCACAACGTACATCATAAGCTCAAACACACAACAATAGGAAAGCGCAATGATAAAACTAGAAATACAACAAGGCATTGCTAACGTTATTTTAAGCCGCGCAGAAAAACAAAATGCACTTAGCTTTGATATGTTCATGCAATTAAACAGCACTATTAAACGTATTAAAAAAGATAACAGTATTCGCGCTGTAGTGATAAAAGGTGATGGCGATCATTTTTGCTCAGGGCTTGATGTGGCTGGGGTTATGGCTTCACCTTTGAACATTGTAAGGCTATTACTAAAATGGCTGCCCGGCAATCAAAACCTAGCGCAAAAAGTAGTACTTGGCTGGCAGTCATTAAGCGTACCGGTTATTGCACAAATAAATGGAAATTGTTTAGGAGGTGGGTTACAAATAGCATTAGGCGCCGACTACAGAATTGTGGATACCCAAGCAAAACTAGCCATTATGGAAGCGCGTTGGGGGTTATGCCCCGATATGGGTGCTAATGTGGTGCTTACAGGCTTATTAAAACGCGACCAAGCATTGTGGCTGGCAAGCCATGCAAACCCTATTAGTGCAAGCGCGGCCTATGAGCTAGGCCTAGTTACAGAGCTTACAGACAATACCGAACAGGCCACGCAGCGCATGTTAAATATATTGCTTGAGCGCTCCCCCGATACCCTAGCAGCAATAAAGCGCGTTACTCAGCAAAGTTATACAGCAAACCAACGAAAAATTTTAGCCAAAGAAACGCTTAGCCAAATTCGCTTGTTACTCAATCCAAATACTAAAAAAGCAATCGCCAAAGCTAAAGGGAAAACAGATATAAACTATGCAAATTCAAAACGCTGGTAAGACTAAATTAGCATGTAAAAATAGTGAGCCTCTGCTAACGTTAATGCCTCTATTAATTAATGAACCTTTATCATGAAGTACATACTAAGCAGTGCCATTATTTTACTGTGCTTGGGGTGCGCAAAATTAATAATGCACTTTGTTGGTGGTAGCTTCCCTGCACCGCTCCTTGGCATGGTTATTTTACTGAGTTTATTACTATTAGGTGTAGTTAAAGAGCACCATATAAAACCCTCAGCCTCCCCTATTTTAAATATTATGCCAATATTTTTTATACCCGCGGGGGTAGGATTTATCGAGCACATTGCACTTATTAAGCTGCATTGGCCCTATTTGGTTTTGATTATTTTACTCGTCCCTGCCAGTACGCTTTTACTGGTAAGCAGCGTCGTTGGCTATGTTAAAGGTAAAAATAATAATGACTGAGCTGCACCTTACGCTTTGGTACTTAACAACGCCCGCTATTATTTTGCTGTTTTTACTATTAAGAGCGTTTAATAAAAACTGGCAGCACAGCATAGTAAAGTCGCTCACCAATCCGGTGTTTTTAAGTATTGCGATTATTGCCTTAGTGCTTGTTAAGTTAAACTTACCTTATGCTGATTTTTCCTCTAATAGCCAACTGCTTAGTTGGCTATTAGAGCCTGCTATAGTGGCACTGGCCCTACCTTTGTATCAGCAGTTTATACATGTCAGGAAGAACCTACTTTTAATAGTAAGTACGTGTAGCTTAGGCATTATTAACGCTACGGTAGTAGCCTTTATTTTAAGTATTTTATTTGATGTACCCGCCAACTTAAGCGCATCCGTAGCTGCCTTAAGTGTAACTACACCTATTTCGTTAGTCGTTACTGACTCTTTGGGGGGTATTAGCTCACTTGCCGCTGCGTTAGTTATTTTTATTGGCTTACTCGGTGCGCTCTTTGGGTTAATGCTCATTAAGTGGATGGGTGTTAATAACCACCAAGCTCAAGGAATAGCAATGGGGACTGCATGCCATGCAATAGGCACCGCAGCAGCACTTGATGAGCACCCCAAAATAGGGGCTTTTTCCTCGGTTGCTATGGCCTTAAGTGCGCTATTAACCGCCATAATAGTCCCTGTACTGTATCCTTTTTTAGTCAACACTTTGCTATAGTTAGCAAAAAATAAACACCCAATATAAAGAGCCAGCTATGATCAGTTCTGAAATAGAACAATTTGAAAAATACTACACCATGCTTACTGAGTATTTAGTTACCTACAGTATGCAAATTTTAGGTGCTATTTTTATTCTTATACTGGGTTTGTGGGTTGCAAAAAAACTCTCAAACCTTGTCGCAAAATTGATGACTCGTCACAATGTCGATATTACTCTCACCAGCTTTGTCAGTAACGTGGTAAAAGTGTTGCTTATTGTGATGGTTGTTGTAATAGCGCTTGGCAAAATAGGCATTAGTGTTACCCCCTTTGTAGCGGCTATAGGTGCAGCTTCTTTGGGTGCAGGTTTAGCCTTACAAGGGATGCTTTCAAACTACGGCGCAGGCCTTGCTATTATAGCAACGCGCCCTTTTGTAGTAGGCGATACCATTGAGGTAAAAGGGGTCAGCGGTCAAGTAAAAACTATTGAGCTGGGTTACACCATTTTAATTGATGAAGAAAAAGTAGAAATCACTATTCCTAATAAACACATAGTGGGTGAAATTATTCACAATTCGTTTAGCTACTCATTAGTTAAAGGAGAAATAGACATAGCTTATAATGCATGTGCCGACACAGCTATTAACCTCATTGAAGAGGTATTAAAGGCCCACGACCAAGTGGCTCAAAACCCACTTTCTCAAGTAGGCATAGAGCGCTTTGCCGATAGCGGCGTAACCATTAGTTATCGCTACTGGGTACCTACAACAAAAATAATAGAAACCAAGCTTGCTATAAACGGTAGTGTGTACAAAGTTATTAATAATGCGAAAATAGAGATCCCATTCCCGCAACGTGTTATCACTATAAACAGTGGCAATCCGCTTAATTAAACAACCTATAAGAGTGAACCATCATATAATAAAGCCGCTTAAAGCGGCTTTACTATTTCAATATGTTCGTTGAGTTCTAACTTAGGTGCGCTCATTCCTTTTAATAACCGACCAAATATATCCGCGCCGGTAATAATACGCTTTTCATCCCCCCACACCAGCACAACATCATGGTCTATTGCACCATCAAAAGATTTATCATGAGAGTGATTAGCGCGTATTTTTAAAATGACATCGCTTAATCGCATTGTCTCATCCGTTACAATTATCGGCCTGTGGCAATAGTTATACGGCTCAAAGGTTTCTGGCTCAAAAAGTGCCGACCGTAAAAAGCCATCAGCATCAACCACAAGAAGCGGCCAGCCATCTTTGTTGGTAATAATTACCCAATTATAACCAGACTTATGTAATTGGCGTAAAAATTCGTTGTCAGCGCTTAATGTAAGTTCGGGAAATATTGGCAAATCAAGTTTTGTTGGCAACGTAATAATTGAGTCAGGGTCTATAACCTCACCTTCTTTAGTTACACTAATTTCATCTAAACTAAAAAAGTTGAGCGCCCCTATTCCCTCTACGTGTTGTACATCTGCTTCTTCAGCCTCAATATGCTTACGAATAATCCCTCTTAATTCGCTTTCTGCAAAATAAGTAATACCTTCTTTGCCCAGCCATGCATCAAGTACTAAAGCGGTGGGCTTTGCAACAATATAAAATAATATTTGATAAAACTTTATTAAAGGCGAGAGCATACTCGCCATTTTTAGTGCGTTGCGTGAAAAATACGCTTGTGGTGTTATTTCGCCAATAATCGTTATCGCAACAGTCGAAAATAAAAACGAACTTGCGCCTATCAGTACCGAATCTGACAATAACGTCAACAATACATTAATACCTACGTTTCCCCATAATATGGTCGAAAGTAAAAAGTTTGAGTCGTTCCTAAGTGCCATCACTTTAATCGCGGCTTGGTTGCCCTTTGCACTTTCCATTTCAAGTTGCAGTCGGCTTAACGAAAAAAAAGCTAAGTTTAATCCCGAGAACATAGCTGATTGTGAAATACACAATACAATTGCACACCAAATCATGACATCGAAAGTCATTATAATTTCCTGTAAATGAAGCTTATAAAAGTAGCAAGCTACCTAGGCCTAAAAAAGTTACAAACCCAACAATATCGGTCACTGTGGTCAGTATCACAGAACCAGAAAGCGCCGGGTCTATTTTCATTTTGTCTAAAATAGACGGTATAACAACACCCGCTAGCGACGCAGCCACTAAGTTAAGCAATATAGCAACAGTAATTGTAATACTAAGCATAATATCGCTAAACCATACAAAGGTGAGCGCGCCAATCACTAAGGCCCACACTAAGCCGTTTACAGCCCCCACTCGTAGCTCCTTTTTTAAAAGTGCATTTCGGTTAGAGTCGGTAACTTGCCCAAGCGCTAAACCGCGCACTATGACCGTTAACGTTTGGCTACCTGCAATTCCGCCCATAGAGGCCACTACAGGCATAAGTACCGCTAGTGCCACAACCTGCTCTATTGTTGCGCCAAATAAACCAATAAACCACGATGCTAAAAACGCAGTGGCTAAGTTTATCCCCAGCCAAATACCCCTGTTTTTAGCACTCTTTCTTACACTAGCAAACAGGTCTTCGTCTTCACGTAAACCACCTGCTTTGGCCGCAGCTTCGTCGGCAATCTCTTGGCGAAGCTCGTATGCCGAGCTAATCGTTAAGCGCCCTACCAATTTATTATCACTATTGACCACCGGCATAGCCATTTTTTCACTGTGGATAACTACCTCTGCCGCTTCGTATAAGTCATCATCAGCGTGTAATGATGAAAAATCATAATTTGCCAGCGTCAATAAGTTATCGCCTTCATCGGCTTTAATTAAATCATTGACTGCAAGCTCACCCATTAAGCTACCTTGACGGCTAACTAAATAAACGACTTCGCTGTATTGCGGCAGCCCTTTTTGCAGTAATTTTTTAACGCCTGCTAATGTTGCTTTTTCGGTTATTTTTAGAAAGTCGAAACCTACCCAGTGACCTAATTGCTCAGGTGGATACTGCTGAGCAAGATCGTATTGTTTAGTTTGTGCTTCATCGAGTTGTTTTTTTGCATAATCTACAAAGCGTTCAGGAATAACCTCTTCTAGCTCAAGTAACTCTTCAACATTAACCTCATCTAATAGCGCGTATACTTCGCTATCATCTAGAGTTTGCAGTAGCCATAAGCAGCTGTCGTCGCTAAGGGTTACAAATATTTCGTGTTGCGTGTCTTTATCTAATAGTTGCCAAATTTCTAGACGTTGTTCTTTTGGTATAGCCTCAAAAAGTAGCGACAGGTGCTCAGTAGACAAATTAAGCTGTGCATCGGCTAAAAGCTGACTTTTTTGCTCACTTGTTTCGCATTGCAGTAAATCGTTTATTAACTGCGGGAGTTGGTCGACTGGATACTCAATCATCTTAAAACCTTAAAATTTAATAATGCACATTGCTTATAGTTTACTTGAACAATAAAAAATAACAGAAAAAACTTAAACTTATTTGGGCGCGTTAGCCTTTATTAGTTAAATTTGTAGAGACTATTTTTGCGCATTGTAGGGGCAAAAACCCTCGCGATACTACTGTTTATTTTAAAAATTAAAAAAGAAATCATTGGCCTTATTTTTAGTCAAAAAAAAGCCCATAACACTGAGCTGTTATGGGCAAGGTCACACAATGAAAAAAAGGAGAAATTAAAATCTATCGGTTAAGTTACGTATTAGGTCAGAGTCCACAAATTGCGTGATCATTGCAGCGCCCCATGCGTATGTACGTTGTATTGGGTAGCCTTTAAATATCCAGCGTTTACGAACATGGTTAAAACGCTGCAAATACTGCTGCTTTGCTTGCGGTAAAGGTGTACTGCTTAGTTTGTCCCACGCTTTATATACGCCCGACATGTCAGAGCCGCGCATAAAACGCTGTAACCAACGCGAAAAACGAGCAAAACGAATGGTTGACTGAAAGTCAATTATATAAGGCTTGCCGTCGCTACCACATAATATGTTGCCCATATTACGCAGGTCTAAATGCACGATGCCTAGGCGGTGCATTTTTGCAACTTGGCGCTCAAGCTCAATAAAAAACTCAACAGGCAACGCCTCCCCCTGATGAATTAAACTTCTAAGCGGCGTGCCTTCTATGTAGTCATACGCTACCGCTATCGGCGATAAACGGCTAAACCGATTAGCAACCGCATCAAGCTGCGCTAAGCGGCTCAACCCTTTAAATTCTTGATTTACAGAAAGCTTGGCAAAGGTTTTACGAATAAACCACGGGCTTTGGCTAAAGTCTTTAACTATTAAGTCAAACGTATCATCTTTGTACCTGTATACAATTGCGTTCGCAAAACGCCCTTTATGAACAACACTTAAATACTGTTGCTTAAATACATGTTCAGGAAACTGCTGCTGTAATTGTGATAACAACTTATTTTCAATCATAACAAACCTAACAAGATGATAACTTTAATTGCCTAGGCAACTATATTAACAAAATTGGATTTGCCGCACAATTAGATCTACTACTTAGCAGGCTAAGTTTTTATTGAAACAGTATCGCTAAAATGTTGATAATCTATTTGGTAGGTGAGTCTAAATTGGTTATTGCTTTAAATAATAAATCTATAACTTGCTGTTTTTCATCATCAGAGAATCCATTAAGTGCTTTAGCATACACCTCATTTACCAAAGGCATTATTTGCGGGTACAAGGCTTTGCCTTTTTCACTTAAACCTAAAATGGTAGAGCGCTTATCGAACTCGCACTGAGTTTTTGCAATAAGATCTTTTTCTTCTAAGCGCTTTAGCAAGCGGCTCATAGCCCCTTTATCGTAAACCATATGCTCACACAGCCCAGCTAATGTATTTACCGAGCCTTTTGCTAATAATACCACCACAATATATTGGGCCGACGTTAAACCCATTGACTGAAGCTGTGTATCAATATGAGTAGAAAGCTTTGAACGTAAAAACGAAATTACTCGCCCTAAATCTTGCTCAGGTATTAATTGTGCTCGGTTACAGCTATTTATCGAAGGCATACTTTGTTGCATATAAGGAGTACTCTGTTTATTCAAAACGCGTGTAATAGACTACACATAATTAATAAAATTCCCTAGGGTTAGCGTACTTTCAATAATAAAAAGCCGCAATGTAAGTCGCGGCTATTAGTAATTTAAACAATACCGTTTAAAACTTTAAACCTTAAACTGCCCTATTAATTGCCCTAAGTTCTCGCCGCGCCCTGCTAAATCCTGGCTAACCTCAGAGGTGGCCTTACTTGCTTGAGTTAGTTCATTAACAATTTCTTGAATGGCAAACACATTACGGTTTATCTCTTCTGTCACTGAGCTTTGCTCTGTTGCAGCGGTCGCAATTTGCGTACTCATATCGTTTATGGTGGTAACCGACGTAGTCACGGCACCTAGACTCTGCGATATATCGCGCGATGACTCAACTGAGCGATTACAACTTGCTTGGCTCGCCTGCATGGCATTTACTGCGGCGCCCACTAAGTTATGTAATTCAGTTAGCATTTCACTAATTTCATGGGTGCTAAGTTGTGTACGACTCGCTAGGCTTCTTACTTCATCAGCCACCACGGCAAAACCCCGACCTTGCTCGCCGGCACGTGCAGCTTCTATGGCCGCGTTAAGTGCAAGCAAATTAGTTTGCTCGGCAATACCACCTATTACATTAAGTACACTGTCAATTTTTTTAGATTGCTCACTTAAAGAGTTTACCTGATCAGCCGCTAGGTTAATTTCGCCCATTAGGTTAGAAACTTCACTAAGTGATATATCTACGCACTCTTGCGCTTTTGCCACTTCTAGCGTTGCTGTATGAGTAGACTCAGCAACTTGCGTGGTGTTTTTAGCCACTTCGTGAGAGGTGGCCGACATTTCGGTAATCGCTGTGGCCACCAAATCCGTTTCGTGGTTATGATTAAGTAGTTTATTTTCAAACAGTTTTGTTTGCGAATTAATATTGCTTGAAGCATTTTTTACATCATTAGTAACATCAGCCACATTACTTATAATGCTTTGCAGCTTGCTAACAAACACATTAAACGATTCGCCCAACTGCCCTATTTCATCGTGTGTATGTATAGCTAGGCGTTTTGTTAAGTCGCCTTCACCTTTGGCAATATCATCTAAGCTTTGGCCCATTATTTGGATAGGCTTAACCATAGCGTTAGACGCTAAAAGTGCGCCTACTACGCTAACCACAACCCAAAATAAGGCAATTAATAACAAGGTGGTTATTTTTTCACGAGTATGCGATTGCATAGTCTGTTTATAATTTGCAAGCTCGGTTTGTATATCATCCATATAGGCACCGGTGCCAATCATCCAATCGCTACCTGGTATCATTACGGCATACCCTATTTTCTCTACCAGTCCATTGGTATTTGGCTTTTGAAAATGATAATTAAATGCGCCACCACCTTTACGTGCTTGCTCTAACAAACCAACAATTATTTTTTTACCATTTGGGTCAGTCATCCCTATTTTATTTTGTCCTTCAATAGCACTTCCTAGCAAGGCATGAAACACACTCACTCCGCGTGTGTCGTAAATAAAAAAGTAGCCGTCATCACCAAAAGTAAGTTTTTTAAGCAGATTTTTAACACTTTGTGTTGATCCGTTATCAAGCTGGTGGCGTACCAACTTACTTGCTATTTCTACTTCGGTGGCAAGTAGCGTGTGTTTGTCTTTAATGAGTTTAGATTTTATTGTTTCAAAATTTTGTTGCTGGTTTTGCGATTCTAAATAGTACGAGCTGGCCATTAAGCTGATTAATAGCAAGCTCAACGGTAAAATAGCCAGTAATAAAAGTTTATTTCTCAAGCTTAAGTTGCTCATTAAATCTCCACAAATAGGGTACGCACGTTAACACTGTCTGCTTTGCAGTATTCAACGCAATAAAGTAAGCATTCAATATGTCACTATTTATACCAATTTATAAATAGCATAGGGGTTTACCAAGGGCTGGCAAGGTGGGCGCATTATAATTAGATTACAGCGTTTTAGATATATATTATCACTCGACATTAGTCGCAATTTTTTATCGCTAATGCTGTACGACCGCGCATTTTATTACCTTACAGGTAGCAAAAAATAAGCAAACGTAGCGTTTTTAAGCCAACATTTAAGTAGCCAGGTATATGTATTTAACATATAATCATCACAATTCTAATAATAAATACCTACACAAAAAACGGTACAATGTTCAACGTTAACTTAGGCTGTGGTTTTTAAAAATAATAATGAAGTATTTCTTATATCTAACGTTGTTAATTTGTTTAAACGTGTGCGCTCAACCAGCCAACAAGAGTATTGCTTTTTACTACTCATCACCTATGCCTCTGGCTGAAATGACCTTTTATTCACGGGTTGTTGTGCAGCCTCAAAACATCACTAAACACGAACTTAATTGGCTTAAAGAGCGCAATATTAGCGTATACGCTTATTTGAGTGTGGGAGAATCATTTACTGAGAATGAGTCGTCAGTAGCAAAAAACCCACATTGGAATAGTCATATTGCTGATTTAACTACTGAGCATTGGCAACAACATCTGCAAAAACAAGCCAATGAGTTACAACAGCGTGGCTTTAACGGCTTATTTTTAGATACGCTCGATAGCTACCAATTATTAAAGCCTGATTACAATAAAGCGGCTCAACAAGCGGGGCTAGTGAATATTATTAAAGGTTTGTCGAGTACTTTTAATAAACACTTAATCTTAAACAGAGGGTTTGAGTTACTGCCAAAACTTAGCGGTTACGCCTCTGATTTAGTCGCCGAAGGGCTATTTAGCCACTTTAACCCTATCGATAACAGTTACAAACTCACCACTGAGAACGATCAAAATTGGTTAAATAACCAGTTACATATAGCGCAAGCGCTAGGCTTTAACGTACAGGTAATTGACTACGCCAAACCACAGCAGCGCCTTGCAATGGCAAAACAAATTAGTGATCAAGGCTATGCACCTTGGGTTACTGATGGGCACCTTCAAACTTGGGGGACATCAAGCATCCAGCCTGTGCCTAGGCGTATACTCATTCCGTATAACAGCAACGTAAAGCCACTTATATACACCACGGTGCATTTAAAACTTGCTACCATGATTGAATATTTAGGCTATATACCCGATTACATCGATGTAGCAAACACGCCTCTACCTAAAGTAGATACTAGTATTCATGCTGGCATTATCTCTTGGACCACAAGTGATCAATTTTATAATACACAGGTTACAGAGTGGCTAGAAAGTAACTTAGCCGTGGTACCACAACTGATTCTTGGCGAACTTCCACCTTCAAATAAATTATTGCAAAGTTTAGGGGTAGAAACCCTAAATGCTAGCTCAAGTGGGCCTTATAAACTGGCTGCTATGGCGCCTTGGCTAAAAGGTGAGTCAACCTCTGCGCCCGCTATTGTAAAACCCTATTTGTTAACACTTGCAGCGAATGCGCAATCATTAATATCAATACACGCTGAAGATGGCACTACCCTAATCCAAGGAAGTAAAACTAAATACGGCGCACTCATCGCCGCACCTTGGCTTATAGATACATTGCCTATGGAGGGCAGTAACTGGGTGGTAGACCCCAAAGCACTGTTGACTAAGGCCATGGGCCTTGCGCCTATACCTGCCCCTGATACAACGACATTAAGCGGTCGGCGTATGCTGACACTTCATATTGATGGCGACGGTTTCACGAGCATTGCGCATTTTGCAGGTAAGCCTTATGCTGCAGAAGTTGTACGTGATGAAGTTATTAAAAAGTACAAGCTGCCATTAACCTCCTCTATTATACAGGCCGACATTGAACCTAACGGATTACACGCTGCAGACAGCCCAAAGCTTGAAAAAATAGCTAAAGAAATTTTTGCACTTCCTTATGTAGAAGTTGCCTCACACACCTACAGCCACCCCTACTTTTGGACGGCCTTATCTGGCAGAAAAGAAATAGACAAAGATGACACCGACTACGGTTTTCATTTAGATGTACCAGGTTATGACGCCATCGATTTAAATAAAGAAATAACTGGCTCTATAAATTACATTAATGAGCGGCTCGCACCCAAAAACAAAAAAACCGTGATGATGTTATGGTCGGGTGATGCGACCCCTGGGCCTAAAGCGCTTGAGCTTGCACGAAACGCGGGAGTAATTAACGTAAATGGCGGAAATACCGACGTAAATGCTGATAACCCAAGCTTGTCGCACATCTCGCCTATTGGCCGACCTGAGCGAGATTTGCTGTATCAAATATACGCTCCTATTTTAAATGAAAATGTTTACACCAATTTATGGCACGGCCCCTATTATGGTTTTAAACGACTAGTAGAGACATTTGAAATAACCGAAAAACCATACAGGTTAAAGCCTTACACCATTTACTTTCATTTTTATTCTGGCGAGGTGCCAGCGGGGCTTGACGCGCTGCATTACAATATTGATTACGTATTAGCCAGAGAAAATACCCCTGTGCATTTGAGTCAATATGCACGTATTGCCAAAGATTTTTATTTTTCTGCGCTTGCTAAAAATACGCGTGGCGAATGGCTATTTAGCTCTAAATATATAAAAACGCTGCGCTTGCCTACTATTTTTGATGTGCCCAACATGACTAACAGCCAAGGTGTTTTAGGGGTAACTGCACAAGGCGATTATATTCATGTAGGCAATGGAATAGCCACAATCAACTTTGATCATACAACGCCTGATAACCAACCTTATTTACTCTCTGCTAATGTGATGTTTAATCATTGGCAGGTAAACGGCCCTGTAAGCTTTAAAGCGTGGATTGAGGCTAAAATTGCGCTTAAAAATGCCCAAAACTGTCAATTTATTTCCCATATGGGTAAGCGTTATAGCGGAAAAACCTTAGGCAATACAACGCAGTTTACATTGCCTGCTGGCGAATTTTATGGCTATTTAAACTGCGCTACAAGGGCTCAATAATGAATAACAAAAAGCGCCCTCACTTAGTATCAGTTAAAACCATTTTAATTATATTGGCGGTTAGTTGTTTTTCGCTTTACGCGCTGTTTCCGCACACCTTATTTTTTGAAGATGACTCGTTATCGCAAGATTATACCTTTGAAAAAACCTACTTAAATGCCGCCTTAAGCACCGACCCTAATAACGAAAAACTACGCGCAAAAAAAATAGCGATTCACCTAGGCTTAAATGAATATTCAGAGGCGACTAATGAGCTTGAAAAGCTCCCTAAAAGCGATAAAAAAACTGAACTAGAAATTAAACTTTTATACGCACTATGGGTTGATAGCGGCGCTAAACAAGATGACCGCTTTGAAGAACTCACGCTTAAACTAGCGGCATTTAAGCACTGGGATAAACAGTTATTAAATATAGCCAAAGCAACAGGCCTCAATGCTCACGTGGCGCAGTATTATCAGCAGCATGCGCAGCCATTATTAGCCGCTGATTTTTGGCTAGGTGCAGGTGAGCCTGGCAAAGCACTCGCTATTTATAAAACCCACATAAATGCTGATGTAGCTCAAAAAGCCATTGACACAGCACTGGGCGCTAACAACCCAAAGCAAGCCTACACATGGTGGAAAAAATACGGTGATACCGCTAATACCGAGCGTACATTATATTATGCAAGCTTAGCGGGTGATGATGCTGCAGCTTTAAAAGCAGCTGAAACCCTATTAAAAGCTCAGCCCAATAACAGCGAATATTTAACCAAAGCCATGCATTTACGCTTAGCTAATGGCGATGCGCCAGGGGCTGAGCAATTAATCGCAAAGTTATTACGTAAAACACCTAATGATAAAGCGCTGAGGCTCTTAAATTGGAAAATTATGCGCTGGCAAAATAAACCAAAGCAGGCCCTTAAAGAATTTAAATGGTTAATGGCTAATAAGGCCGTTGATGTAGCTATGCTGACCGATAGTATTAATGACGCCAACGCACTTTACTTGTACCAAGATGCCAACGACATATACGAATATAAAGCACAAAACAGGCAACTCAAAGGCAATGGATTTGCAAAATGGATGCAAACCAACGAATTTATTGGTAACGCAAAACAAGAGCTTAATCATATTGAGCGCTATGAGCAGATAAACGGTAAAACAGCACTTTCTCAATTTTGGAAAGCCAAGGTGTTACACGATACCGGTAATTTAGCTGGATTAAGAGCCTTGTGGCCTCACTACGCAGGGCCAAAAAACGAAGAAGATTTACTCTGGCTTGCAAGAGCACATTGGTTAAACAATGACTTTACAACGGCTTTGGCCGTTTTAAAACAAAAAGCACGCAGTAACGATGATGAGTTTTGGAGTGCACGTGTTGATATGGCTATGCGTGTGAACGATGAGCAAGAAGAGTTATACGCCTTAGAGCAATTAAAAAATATTAGCCCACTGAGTGTAGGCGATATGCTGCATTATCAGCAGTTAAAATTTGCCGACAACCCACAAGGTTTATTAAATTACCTATGGCAGCAAACACCACTGACCGATAGACAGCTTATACAAATCACTTTATTAAGTACGCAAATTGGCGATGAAAAGTATGTCACACGTATTCATCAAGCACTTGAAAAACAGCGATACAATAAAGCGCTTTACCCTGCATGGTTAATCTTATCAAACTGGTACCAAAACCAAAGTGACTTAAACTACGCGTACACAACACTTAACCGTGCAGCAAAGCTAAGCGAATACAATCCCGATGTAGTACTGGCGCAAGGCTGGCTTGCATTACAAATGCACGACACTATTATGATTAAGCGTATTTTAGCTAACTACTCAAGCAATGACCCCAACCGAGATTGGGCACAATTACTGGCGAGTTTGTCTATTCATCAAAAAGCCTTTAATAGTGCTTATTTTTATCTGCGCCAATTAGCCATTAGTAATCCACGGGATTTAACCACTTTAGTAAATTTAGCCGATGTGATGAACCAATTGGGTTACTACGCTAATGCCAGCGAACTTAAACATTATTTATTAAACCATTTACCAAAAGACAAATACGCATACCGAGGTTTAATGATCCAATGGGCAGGCGCAATGGCCGTGCCCCATTTACGCCAATTTAGCAGTTTAGATGACATAGCGCCTGAGGCGATAAACAACGAAACCGCTAACTGGTGGCTAGCTAGACGCGCAGCACAAAAACTTGAGCCATGGCAAAAGTTGCAATTAGCTATGAGCAATGGCGAGTTTAATAAAGTAAAGGCACTTGTAAATACGCAAACGTTAGGCAAAGTAGATGAGCTAAGCGCCTTACTTTATTTAAGGCAGCCTTATGCAACTATGCAGCGTTGGTATGAGGAATTAACACACGAGCCCAGCGAGGCTGAAACATCTTTATTACGTAATGCCCGTACTAGTTACTTTAGAGCGCTAGAGATTAACCTATCCCCTGAGGCCGGTTTAAACACTAGCCAGTACGATGTAAATGTTTACTTTCCGTATGCCAAAGGGCAATGGAAGCTAAGTATTAGCAATCAACAAAATTTAAATAACAGCGGGTTACTGTTTGCCATTGAAGATAAAATGACGTGGGGCCGGTGGTACTTTGATGCAAAAGTAGACTCGCATCAAGGCAAGTTATTGAGCCGCCAAGGCCTTAGCCTAGATGCGCGCTATCAATGGGACTCCCGCACTCAGCTAGGTGCAAAGCTTGAACATAACGTTGAAAACCGCCAATCCGAGAGTCTGCTAAGCTTTGCCAAATTAAATAAAGCCACGGCTTATATAAATTACGCCATTGATGGACGCCAAAACGTACAGTTATCAGCAGCGGCAATGGCGTTTAAGCGCCGCAGCGATAGCTCAACACTTATAAAAGGGCAAGAATACAATGCCCGCTATCAATACACTATTTTAAGAGATCGCCCTATTTGGAATACTTATTTTAGTGCGCAATGGCAAGACTTTGAACGTACACTCGCCCCTTTAGGTATAGATCAAAGGGCACGGCCGCTACTGATTGATATACAACCTTTTAGACGCTTTGCCATTGGTACTTCGCTTTCATCAAACACAAACTTAGCTCCCCCATATTTGGGTGAAAGCCCTTCATGGCTATTCGACATCAGCACGGGTTATCAAACGTTAAACGATACCCTCGATGTTTCAGTATCAAGTGGTGCAGGCTGGTCAGTGCTTGGAGATGATTTATTTAAATTACAACTGGGTTATCAAAGTAGTAATAAAGTGGGCAACTCAGATACACAATTACAATTAGGCTATTACGTACATTTTTAATGTTAGGAGAGAATATGTTTCGTTTAATCATACCGTGTTTGGTATTAATGCTCAGCGCATGTACCACCAGCCGAGTGGCTGATGATGTTGAGCTGGGACCATCAACTACCGTGGCGCTACTGCCTTTGGTAAACCATGCGCAAACCCCCTTAGCCGGTGAGCGTGCAGAAGATATACTTGCAAGTATTTGGCAGCAAAATAAGCTTCCTAGGTTATTACGTGCACCGCGAAATAACAATAAAGAGCTTCCGCCGCTTGACGATCAATACCGCCTAGATAACGCCATGCAGTGGCTAAACACGCAGCAAACAGACTATGTGTTATCAGGTAGCATTGAAGAATGGCGGTATAAAGCCGGCCTTGATGGTGAGCCTGTTGTTGCACTCACACTTAGCTTAACGGCTACAGGCCAAACAACACCACTTTGGACGGGCACCATAGCCAAAAGTGGCTGGGGTCGTGACAGTATTGCCGCCACAGCACAGGATGTTATTGCCGATTTAATTTCGTACATTGAGGTTAGTGAGTGAAAACACATTTTTTTCGACCAAGAGAGGTCCCTGAGCTACAAATTTGGGCTGAGGTAATTATATTTACCGCGCTTGCAATTGTGCTGCCGGTTATATTTAACGCCGAAGACCCCTTTTGGACGGAAAAAGGGTTTTCGTGGCCGGTACTCGGGCCACTGTTAGTAGCTTTGCGCTATGGTTTTTCAAAAGGTTTTATAAGCATATTATGTTTATTAGCAGGGCAATTATTGCTAAGTAAAAGCGATGTGTTAGCGCAACCAAACGAATTTAATATTAACGCCATGATTGGTTATTTAATTGTTATTATGATTGCAGGCGAATTCAGAGACATATGGGAGCGCACTAATCAACAGCAAAGTATTGAGCTTGAATATGTAACTAACCGATTAGAAACCTTTACCCGCCAATACCATTTAATTAACTCATCCCACGATCGGATTGAGCAAATGTTAGCAGGCCATACTCTTAGCCTACGCGAATCACTTCAAGCAGTGCGTACCGTAATAGGGCAATTATCACAAAGACGCTTAGACAGTGCAGCAACGAGCATTTTAAACTTATTTGTTGAATATGGCTCACTCGAAAAAGCCGCCCTTTATAAAGTAGAAAACAACATCATAATAGAGCAGCCATTAGCAAGCATAGGTGCTATAGGGGAGCTAAAGATGGAAGACCCCCTTATAAAAGCTATGTTTGAAGAGCGCGAACTGGTTTCAGTCAAAGAGGTTAAAAATAAATTTAGCCAATACCACATTGCTATCCCACTGGTTGATGTTAACAACACTATTTACGGGGTAATTTTGGTACAAAGTATTCAATTCTTTGCACTTAAAAACACCACTCTCACTTTGCTTGCTGTTATGGCTGGTAATATTGGTGACCTGCTGCGTCATGAAATTACCAACCCGGTAATGACCCCGCAAGAAACCCCTTACTTTGTAAAGCAGTTACGCAGAGCGAATAAAGAAGCTAAGCGTTATAACATTCCATCGCAGCTTCTTAAACTAAAGGCACTGCAAACAAGTGAAGAGTCACGCCAGTTACTCGATTATTTAAGTGAAGCACGCAGAGGCCTAGATATTTACCTGTACGATAGTGCAAACCACACGCTATTACTACTTATGCCGATGGCAAACGAGCTGGATAAAAGTGGCTTTATATCGCGTATTAATACTTGGTGTATTGAACACTTTGGAAAAAACGTTGAGCAGTTAGAAATTAAAATTGAAGAACAAATGGCGCTGCCAATAAGCAGCGAACACATCGCTAAGTTAGTTGCACCTCATGATTAAAATTATTGTTGCCGCTTTTATTGGCTGTTTATGTGAATACTTTGCGTTTGCGCATATTTTAGATGCCCCTAACTGGCTTTTGATTGTTTTACTGCATGGCATTGCTAGCTTGTGCTTTACCTTTGTAAGCCATGCTTTTATACCTAACAAATACAAAACCACTTTAAAAAGTGGCTCGGCACTATTATTTTTGTTGCTATTTACCTTACCTGTATTTGGTATTTTAGGGGTGGTATTCGCCATTACTTTTGCCCTTAGTAAACCACTTAAAAACAACAACATTGATATTGTAGAGCACAAAGTTCCTGCCCTGCCCTTTGAGGCAAGAAGTGTCTCAGCAACACCTATTTACTCTATGGGTGGACTAAAAGCTATTTTAAAACATGCCAGTGAGCCTAATAAACGCTTAAGTGCAGTAATGGCTGCAAGGCACATGAGTGATGCCCAAGCTATTCCTATCTTAAAACTGGCTTTAAAAGATTTAGAAGATGATATTCGCTTACTTGCCTATTCAACGCTTGATGGCAAAGAAACGAAATTGAACGAAAAAATAAGCCAGTGCCAACACGCCATTGCCAATACCACGCACCAACCTAGTTTAAGCAACCTGCAACGCCAACAAGCGGAGCTTTATTGGGAGCTTAGTTACTTAGGCTTAGCACAAGGCGCGCTTAAAAAATACGTACTAGAAAAAGCAGAAACACTAACCTTAACAAGTATGAAGTTTGACCCAAAACCAGCTAGCTATGTATTTTTAGGGCGTATTCAACTTGCGCTGGGTAAATTAAATGAAGCGCAGCATAGCTTAACGTTGGCTAGTCAATTAGGTATGGCCAGACGCCATGTATTGCCCTATAAAGCCGAAGTCGCCTTTGGCTTACATAATTACACAGACTGTCAGCGCTACCTTGAAGAACTAGCACTACAGCCTAAAGGCTCTGAGTTACGCCATTTGCAGGAGTATTGGCATGAGTGAAAAAAAAGCTGACATTCTACTCTTACTTGAAGGCACTTACCCCTATGTTCGGGGCGGCGTATCGAGCTGGGTACATCAAATAATAGAAGGCCTGCCTCACTATAACTTTGAACTCGTGTTTGTTGGTGGTGCACCCGAACACTACGGCGATATTCAATACACCTTACCTAGTAATGTGACTAAATTACATGTGCATTATTTAGTAACGCAACACACTACAAAAATAAAAGCTAAGCATGGCGTTAAATATAAAAAAGAACTGTTTGATTTTTGGCAGCAGCTGCAAGGGTATTTCCGCGACTGTAAAGACCCTATACCCACAGAGCTGCTAAAGTTTGCCTTTGAAAACCTAGCTAAAAAAAAGGGGATAAACGAAGCTGATTTTTTATATAGCGAATCGTCGTGGCAGGTGCTTGCAAACTATTATTTAACCTATTGCGATGAATCGTCATTTATCGACTTTTTTTGGTCGTACAGAAACTTATACAAACCGCTGTTTAAAATAGCTGAAATAGCCCGCTCACTTCCCGATGTTAAGCTTATTCATTCTATTTCGACAGGTTATGCAGGTATATTGGGCGCAGGCGCAAGCGTTATACATAACACACCATTTTTGCTTACCGAGCACGGTATTTACACTAAAGAACGTAAAATAGATTTAATACAAGCCAGCTGGATAAAAGAGTCTGAGCAAAGCCTAGGTAAAAACCTAAATACTGAAATGGGCTTTATTCGCCGGATGTGGATCAGCTTTTTTGAACAAATTGGCCGCACTACTTATCATCAAGCAGATAAAATAATCTCGCTTTATGAGGGTAACAGACAAAGGCAAATTAAAGATGGCGCCAATGCAAATAAAGCCTCGGTAGTGCCTAATGGTATAAAAACAAAACGCTTTATTGATGCGCTTAACGAAAGGCCGGCATCGGTCCCTATGGTGGTTGGATTGATTGGCCGTGTAGTACCAATTAAAGATATTAAAACCTTTGTTCGTGCCATTAAAGAGGTTCAAGCTGAGTTACCAGACATAGAAGGCTGGATCATAGGTCCCTATGAAGAAGACCCACAGTATTATAAAGAGTGCCAGTTACTCGTAAGCAGCCTAGATTTAAGCAAAAACATTACGTTTACCGGCATGCAAAACATCGCTGAAATACTCCCAAAACTAGGGATTGTCGCGTTAACCTCAATATCTGAAGCGCAACCATTAGTGCTGCTTGAAGCAATGGCAGCAGGCGTACCTGTTCTTGCAAGTGACGTGGGCTCGTGCCGAGAAATAATAGAGGGAGGAAGCGAGGAAGATAAAGCGCTTGGTAAAGCGGGCGAAGTGGTGTCTATTGCCTCACCTAGCGAAACGGCACAGCAAATAATCACCATTTTACAAAACGAGCAAACGTGGTACCAGTACCAACAAAGTGGTCTCAACCGTGTTAATACATACTACGATGAAAGCCACATGTTTGCCCGTTACGATAAACTTTACAAGGATACAATCGCATGGCCGGAATAGGTTTTGAGATACGTAAAATTCTCAAAAAAAATACCCTACTCTCTGTTTTTGAAGCCTACGGTTACGCAGGATTAATTGGCTCGGGACCTTGGCTGCTTTCTATTATTGCGCTCATGCTCATTGGCATTTTAAGCTTAGGTGTCGTGCTGCCTAAAGTATTAATTATTCAATTTTTAACGCTCATTACCTATATGATGGCAGCGTCTCTTATATTAACTGGCGGACTGCAGTTGTTATTAACGCGCTTTGTTGCCGATCTGTTTTTTGAAAAAAAGGATGAGCAAGTACTGCCTAACTTACTGGGTGCACAACTAGTCACAACAATTGCGGCATTGCTTATTGGGTTAGCCGTTTGGCCAATACTACCGCTGCCTGTTGTGACTAAAATAATAATTTTAGGGGCGTTTGTTAGCTTATGTAACCAATGGCTGGGCGCTATATTTTTGTCGGGAATGAAGGAATACCGACTTATTTTAGTAACCATGTTAAGCGGTTATAGCTTTATGGTGTTACTGGCGTTTTTACTACGCGACTGGCAAATAGATGGACTATTTTTTGCGTTTTTTGCCGGCGAAGCGCTGCTGTTTTTTAGCTTTTTATTTATGATTATTCGCCGCTATCCCGGTGGTAAACTCATTAGTTTTGATTTTTTAAACAATAAAAAAGTGTATTATAGCCTCTTTTTTTGTGGGCTCTTTTACAACATAGGCGTGTGGGCCGATAAAATTATTTTTTGGTACTCCCCCGCTACCTCTATTCAAATTATAGGCACATTAAGAGCAAGCCCTATTTACGACTTACCTATATTTTTAGCCTATTTAACCATTATTCCTGGGATGGCGGTATTTTTAGTCAGAATGGAAACCGACTTTGTAGAACAATACGACCGTTTTTATACCGCCATTAGAGGTGGCTCATCGCTTGAAGAAATTTTTTACCTAAAAGATAAAATGGTGCAAACAGCACAAGGCGGCCTTTACGATATATTTAAAATCCAAGGTATCACCGTTGCGTGCTTATTACTGTGGGGCGAGCAAATACTGAGCTTTATCGGCATAGACCCTAACTACAAAACACTGCTATTTATTGATGTGGTAGGCGTAGGTGTTCAGGTAATATTTTTATCTATTTTAAATATTTTATTTTACTTAGATAAGCGTGCCACAGTATTATTTTTGTCTGGGTTATTTTTGTTTATCAATATCGTATTTACGATTGCCTCAATTGCATTAGGGCCACAGTTTTATGGTTACGGTTTTGCGCTCTCGACCATAATTACTTCAGTAGTTGGCCTGTATTGGCTATCAAAACAATTTGAAGAGCTCGAATACGAAACTTTTATGCTGCAGTAGAGGCGCAGTACCATTAATGGTAACTTATAAAATGAAAGCTAACTTTAATTAAAAAGGATTTATATTTAATGAAAAAAGGAATTACCACGCGCTTTAATATCGTTGCAACCATAGCTTTATGGGCTATAAACTTGTTGACTACGTTAATGACGTTTGATGTAGGGAATACCTATCAAACGAATAGCCTCATTGATATTTATATACACACATTCCAAGTAAAAATGGCGTTACTGCTAGCAATGTGGATTATAAGCGCCTGTATTTTGTCAGCACTATTTAAAGAAGTTTGGAACCGTTTAATTTCAGATATTTTCAACGTTCGCTTAATTGATTTTAGAGAATCGTATACCTTGAGTATCTTGATAACGTGGCTGTTATTAAGCTAAAAGTTTGTCACTCTTGTATTGAACAAATTACTAAATTAAATAAACAAATAATATTTAGCGTTGGTTGGATCAGTGTTGGCAGTATATGTTACCAACACTTTTTTATACGCGTGGATAAAAGCACGTAAAACTTACTTCATACATACACGACTACTTACTTACCCAGCGCGCTTTAAAACCACGCGTATCAACATGTATAAATGCGCCTCTGTGCGACTTAGGCCCATAAATACCTAATCCACCCAGTAAACCTTTAAATGACTCTCGCTTAGCGAGCGACTCAACTATACTAGCCATAGTTTGTGCATCGCCAATAGAGTGCTTGCCATCGTTGTTTATATCATCCATACGGTAGTCGCCATCGTTATCTATAAATATATCGGCAGCGTCGCCAAACACATGGCGGCTAAGTTTTACGTTACCAATAGCTTTATTGTAATAAGGGGTGCGGTAGCCGCTCATTACCACCATATTTTTAACTGGTATGTTTTCTAAAATCAGTTCTTTGCGTATTTTTTCAAGTTTAAGTAACAACTTGTTTTGTAAAAATAAGTATTTAGGGTGCTTACTTCGTTGCTTACTCACAAATTCTTTAAGAGAAAAATGCGGTGATATTTTTACATTTTCGTTCTCTGGGGTCACCTTTACAAAACCATCGGGCACTACGTAATGCTTACTATCTTTAATTTGTGAGGGCGTTGGGTAATGGCCAATATGGTAATATTTAAGCTTTCCACCTTGTACTTCATCTGCAGGTACTTTAACAAACACGTTAATTGTCATGCGTTGCTTTTTGTCGGGGGATTCAATAATTACCCGTGTTAAGCCAGGCTTTTTAGGCGCCTGCCACTGCCAGCGGTTTGTATCAGTTAAGGTGGCGTTGCTATGGTTATTAATAAATGAATAGGGTTGTTTTGATTGTGCATATAGCACTTCAAACTCAACTGCCTCATTAGGCATCACAAATACAGAAAACACCGAATACGGCATTACTATGTCGTTAATTTTTAGGCTAAATTCTGCATCTTCAAAATTTACTTTATTTTGAATATCAACGCTTGGGTGTGTTTTTTTCAAGGGCTCGGCGGCATGACTAACTACGCTTACACATAGCACCAATACGCACCCTAAAATCCACGGTATAAACGGCATAAATCCTCTCATAGTCTATTTTATCAATGCAGCAATAACTGACTGTTCTTCGTTTTTAAGTAATGCTTTTGTGTCATGTTGATAAATATCATCTCTAAAATTAACGAGCATGTCTTCACCAACCCACGCAGTCCAATACACCAAATGAATAGGTAAGGGCTCATTTAAATAAAATGTTTGTGTGGTATCGGTGTCTCTAGCTTTATCCACTTGTTTAAGGGTTTGCTCTTCACCTTGGTGCTTAATTATTTCACGCGCCAATGAAAATGGCTCTTCAACCCTTATACAACCATGTGATAACGCACGCTGCACTTGGTTAAACCGCTGCTTTGCTGGCGTATCGTGAACATAAATGGCTTCAGGGTTTGGAAACAAATACTTTACTTCACCAAGTGGGTTTTCATCCCCTGCACGCTTTACTAAAAAGTGATCAAACTGATAAGGCTTAACAGCCTGCCAATCAATATTACTGGGGTTAACTGTATTAGAATCTAGGTAGCTGTTTTTTCTAACTTCAATATTATTTTTAGCAAGGTACTGAGGATCTTTTGCCACCTTTGGTGCTATTTCTTTGGTTGCAATAGAGGTTGGTATGCGCCACTGGGGGTTTACTACAAACTTTTCGATTTCGTCACTAAAGGCGGGGGTTTCCCAACTCGGCTTACCCACTATAACGTTATTTTGCAGTTTTACTTCGCCCGCTTTTACATAGCGTAATGTGTACTCAGGTATATTTACATATACATACTGCGAATCACTTGCGCCTGCGAAGTTAGTTATGCGGTAAAAGTTAAGCTTTAATTTAGCCAGCTTTTCCTTAGCGGGTACATTAAGCTTAGCTAAAGTACGCTTTCCTACTCGCCCATCGACCTTTAAACCGTGGCGACGCTGAAACTGTTGCACAGCCTGCTCAATGGTTTTATCAAATGTGCACACTACGGTGTCACAAACATTGCGGGTTAAGTCACGCTCTTGATACAAACGCATCGCTAACTGACTCACCGCTTTGCTGGTGCTGCCTAGTTCAAGTAACTCATTGGTGTATAAAGGGGTAAAGCCGCCACTGTTAACTATTTCTGTGTACCAGTTAATTGCTTTCTCCGTGCGCGCTATTAACTGTGCTGCATTTTGATCAAAATAATATTCGCCATTTTGCAATTGTTGTTGCGAGTTGTATGTGGTTAATGATGAATTGGCAAGCGCCACACTTTCAAGTTCTGCACTACCTAGCGCTTGCCCTGTTAGTATGGTGCTAACGCAGCCTGCAAGTGTAGCGTGTAACGTTATGTGTTTTATCTTTGTAGACAATGCATTTGAAATTAACCCCTTCACTTTGTACCTCCTCGCTAAATATCATTGATAAATGCTGTTGTACTTACTGCTTAACAGTAATAGGAAGGTGCAATGCTGGTGCCTCATTAGAATAAAAACACAAAGCATTGAAATTAATAACTTTTTGAACTTTTACATGATGATATTAAAATACCTCAACTAGACAATTATGTAATTTGGTTGCTGTAGTGTGTAAAGTTGCTACAGCAATTAGTCTTTTAAAAAAGCTAAAAAGCCACGTTCATATCGACTCAAGTATTTTGTTTTTCGCGGTAGAGAGAATGACTCTCGCCACGCTGTTTGGGTTTTTTCATCCTCTTTACACAAGGCAATTAAATCCGGGTGAACATACGATTTACGGGCAATAGCTGGCGTGTTACCTAATTGCTCAGACACGCTCTCGAGCATACTTTTTAAACTAAGTGCACCTTTTGCTTTTACAAGCTGTTTAAAGGCAATAACACTGGCTCGCCAGGTTCTAAAGTGCTTAGCGCTAAAGTCCTCACCCATTATTTGTTGAATATACTGGTTAATTTCACTAGAGGTTACGTTTGTGCGCTCTCCATCGCTTATATACTGAAACAAGTGCTGACCGGGTAAATCTTGTAGGTCTTTAATTACATGGCTCAGCACTCTGTCAGTAATGTTTACCTCGCGTTCTTTGCCCGATTTAGCCCGATACCGTAGCTGTATATTTTTACCCGTAAGCTTAGCATGGCGATTGCGCAAGGTTGTGGCGCCAAAGCTTTTGCTTTGCTTTACATTTCGCTCGTTACCTACCCGTAATGCACCTAAATCCATAAGCCTAACTACCGCAGCTAATGTGCGCTCTACGCTGAGCTCATCCCCTTGTAAATCGTTTTCTAAACGGGCACGTAAAAGTGGTAATTTATTTCCAAACACGCCACAAGCTTGGTATTTTTTCGCCTCTTGTTGCGCTCTAAAATTTTCATGGTAACGGTATTGTTTACGGCCTTTACTATCAATCCCGGTTGCTAAAATATGGCCATTTTCTTCAGGGCAAAACCACACATTTTTATAGGCGGGCGGAAACGCTAATGCATTTAAGCGATCAATCACTTTTTGATCGGTAATTTGTTTTCCTATTGGGTCAAAGTACAGCCATGTCTTGTTTTTACGCTTACGAGTTATGCCGGGTAAATTATCATCTACGTAGATTAGTTTCATTTATGTTCCTAGCAACTTAAACCACCATCAATTAATGTATCACTGTAAAATAACCTTAAACTGAACAACGTTATTGATATATAATCAAAAATTGAACAATAATATAAAAATCTGTTTAGTATAAGTACCTTATTTAGCATATAAACAACACTGTGCGGTCTCGTTTAGCCATGCTCATTTTGGTCAAAAAAAATACGGACGATGATAATTCCCCCTTTCAAAAATGTGCTGTTTAAAAGGAGCATACAATGGCATTTGATTACGGTTCTATTGATCTAGGATTAAAAAACCCCTTTAAATTTGAGGGCAAAGTAACGGCTGCAAGAGGCCTTATTGAGTCAATTGCGGGCATTAGTTTACTTGTTATAGCGGCAAGGTCGGTAAAAGAAGATACCACCGCAGGCTGGATTTTAATGCTATTTGGCATGTTTATTTTAGCGCTGGGTATTCGCTCTTTATCGTCAGGTATTTACGCCACCTTAAAATACTTTGTTGGCAGAAACCACCCAACGTCGCTTGCTTATAATTTTAGTAAATCAGAAAGCTCTACCGCTAAAGAAGAGAAAAATGAGGTAGCTTATAACGCCCAATCACTCGAAGAAATGCTGGTTGGTCGTAAAAACAGTACCTTTAAAGAACCTAACGGGTTTTTATCTCGTTTGTTACACAGCTTAATTCCCAAACTGTTATTTTTACCTTATCCAATTCGAAATGTAGCGCAGCGATTATTTGGCTCGTGGGTTAGCACGCTAGTTGCCTTAGTTGCTTATGGGCTTGTTGCGTTTGTATCCTTATCGGGCTTTACGGGAGAAGCTGGCGAATTAGCCTTTCCGGTTTATAGTGCTATTTTGATGTTTTATGTGCTTTTTTCTTGGCGCTCAAGTAGCAAGCCGATTTCTCGCAATGCAGAAAGAAATATTGAAGCGCTGGGAGGCGGAACATTAGCTAAAATTATTTCGTTGTCGTTTATTTTGCCCATTGTTATTGGCCTTTCTATGTCGTGGCTAATGCAGGAGCAACATATCAGCAAACAAGAAATAGACGCTTGGCTTGCACAGCTACCAAACTTGCATGCTGGCCTATATCTCATTGCCATTATTGTATTAGCAACATTAAGCTGCGCATTAGTATTTACAATGATCAAAGCACGCTTAAACGCAGTGACCCCTACCGCCGAAGTGTCAGAATTACGTGAAAACTGGCAAGAGTCTGTTCACCCTGATGAAGTATTTATAAACCTTGATAATCTTGTCATGGCAAATAGGCGCTACAAAGAAGTCCCTAATAGAGTTTACCGCGAGCTAGACCCAAAACTGCAAGAGCAAATAGAGGGCAAAGGCGGCTTTAAAGGCGAAATGATTCAAGAGGTTCAGCCTAAACTACATGCTATGGAGCTAGGTAAAAACTTTACCCTCGCTAGATTAATCGCACTATTAAGTGCTAATTTACTTTATATTGTCGCGTTAGTACTAACCGTATTTTTAGGCTATTCATTAATAGATATTTATTACTATATAGATAGCGCTAATATTAATAATTTCCAGCAAGCGTTTAATAATCAAAATATTATACAGTTTAGTAGCTTACTAATGAGCAGCGTTCATATTTTTATAATAGCAATAATTATTAAAGCCTTTGCTCGTTTACTGGCTAACTGTGCGCATTTGTTTTTTGCTGAAATGCAGTTTGAATCATTACTTGTGTACTTTAAATGTGAAGGTACATTTACCGAGTCAAAAATATCAACGGGTACAGGTATTCACGATAGCACCCGCTCAGAAAACACCTTAGTGCGCAGCAGTATCACACCGTGGGTAATTGTCTCTCGTGTTATTTCGAGCACATTTGCTGCCACTGGTATGAAAAACCTTGAGCACCCTCGCCATATAATGGAAATGCACAAAGATGAAGGCCAATTACAAGCCATTAAAAATGATGTAATTGCCTTTCTAAAGGACCGCGAATCGATTGCTTCAATTACCAGCGAGCGCGATTTAGGCAATGCATCACAAATACACCAATTAAACCAACAAACCCGTGCAATGCCTACTCAGCAAGCAATAACGAAAGAAGATGAAGAGGCTGCGGGTTACCTAAGACAAGAAGAGAACTTAACACCAGAGCCTAAAGCTTAACCGTTGCTTTGCTATATTTTTAAGCAAAACTACGGTGCGGTTTGTAACCTAGGTAGCTAGGTTACAAACCGTGCGCACCCATTAGAGCGTGTTGGTTTATAAAAGCTTGCTTGTTAAAATTTATGGTCTTGACCGGCTTAATTATTAACGTATTTTTAATCCTTTCTCACTTAATTGAATCATTTATACCTATTTAGCCGATTAATTCTAAATTTACGCATAAACCCCTTGCTTTATGCGTTAAAAACCAAATAATGAAGCAATTATAATCTGGGTAAGAATGAGGAAAATGAGCTATATACTAACCACCCAATGTGACGATGATGTAGGCCTAATTGCCAAAATTACGGGGCTTTGTCACGCGCACAATTTAAATATTACACGTAATAACGAGTTTGTAGATAAAGACGCCAAGCGCTTTTTTATGCGCACTGAGCTAACGGGCGAGCCACAAAGTGACTTTTTATCGCAATTACGCGCATTATTACCAGAGGGTGCACAACTTGCTCTGCATGATGATACAAAAACTAAAGTGGTGCTACTTGCAACAAAAGAAGCGCATTGTTTAGGAACTGTATTACTAAAACAATTTGAGCAAGCTTTAAATATTGAAGTATTAGCTGTAATTGCCAATTACCCAGATTTAGAGCCGTTAGCAAAGGGCTTTAATGTACCTTTTCATGTTGTCTCGCACGTAGGTCTAAGCCGCAGCGAGCACGATCAACAAGTAGGTGATTTAATTGCCTCTTACAACCCAGATATAATTGGCTTAGCAAAATACATGCGCATACTAAGCCCTGAATTTGTGGGTCGTTTTGAGAACAAAATTATTAATATCCACCACTCGTTTTTGCCTGCCTTTATTGGCGCTAAACCGTATCACCAAGCATTTGAGCGCGGCGTAAAAATTATTGGTGCCACAGCTCACTTTGTAAATAATGAGCTAGATGAAGGCCCTATTATTTTACAAGATGTCACTAGCGTAACGCACGCTAACACCGCTGAAATAATGGCTAAAATGGGTAAAGACGTAGAAAAGACGGTATTTAGCAAAGCGCTTCAGCTTGCCTCTGAACACAAACTATTTATTAACGGTAATAAAACCGTGGTATTTAGCTAAAACCCCTTTTACATACTATAAAGCCAGCAAAAGGGCTCTCCCCTTTTGCTGGCTTTTTTATGCCAATTAACGTGTTAAGGCGTATAGTAAATAGGTGATTCAGGCCCTACTGGCAGCCCTAAAGCAAATACCCATACGTAAAATAAAATAACCCAGCCAATAAAAAATACAATACTGTATGGCAGCATAGTGGCTACTAATGTCCCTATGCCCATGTCTTTTTTGTATTTAACTGCCACCGCTAAAATTAAGCCAAAATAGCTCATCATCGGGGTGATTAAGTTAGTCACAGAGTCACCAATACGATAAGCTGCTTGAATGGTTTCTGGCGCGTAACCAATAAGCATAAGCATAGGCACAAAAATAGGGGCTGTAATTGCCCACTGCGCCGATGACGAGCCTAAACTTAGGTTCACCAATGCACACATTAATATAAACAGCACAAACACTTCAGGGCCAGTCAGGTTTAACGCTTGTAACAGTGCTGCACCATTAATTGCCAAAATAGTGCCTAAATTAGTCCATTTAAAAAAGGCCACAAACTGGGCTGCAAAAAATACTAATACGATATATAAGCCCATTGAGCTCATGCTTTTACTCATTGCGTTAATTATATCTTTGTCGTTTTTCATGCTGCCAACAACACGCCCATAAACAAAGCCTGGCACACTAAAAGTAACAAATATAATTGCGACTATTCCTTTTAAAAAAGGCGAGCCTGCCACTTGGCCTGTTTCTGGGTGGCGTAAAATGCCATCGGCGGGAATAATCGTCCAAGCAAATAACGACAGCACCACTAATAAAGCAACGCCCGCCCATTTTAGGCCGGTTTTTTCAAGTGTGGTAAGGGTATCAATATTGTTTTGTGATAAGTCTATACTGGCTTCATCTGGGTTGTATTTACCTAAACGTGGCTCTACTATTTTTTCGGTTACAAGTGTGCCAAGTGCGGCAATAAGTAATACTGATATCATCATGAAATACCAGTTTGCCTCGGCACCAACCTCGTAAGTTGGGTCAATCATTTGTGCTGCAGGTGTTGTGATACCGGCTAATAATGGATCTATCGTACCGAGAAGTAAATTAGCACTGTAACCACCAGACACACCAGCAAATGCAGCCGCTAAACCGGCTAATGGGTGGCGCCCCAAACTATGAAATATCATCGCTGCAAGCGGAATTAACACCACATAGCCAAGCTCAGATGCGGTATTAGACATAATAGCCGCAAACACCACCATAAAGGTAACTAAACGCTTTGAGGCGCCCATCACCATACCTCGCATGGCAGCAGAGAGTAGCCCTGAGTGCTCAGCTACACTTACCCCTAATAGCGCCACCAATACCGTGCCTAAAGGCGCAAAGCCGGTAAAGTTAGTCACCAAGCCTGCCATAATACGTTGCAGCCCCTCTGCGCTGAGCAAACTAACTACTTCAATAACGCCGTCAGGCGCACGCCCTGCAGCGCCAATAGGCCTTGGATCTATTGCACTTAGTCCAAACCAATCAGCTATACCGCTGATCAACACAATTGAAACTGCAAATATTGCAAATAAAGTAATGGGGTGAGGAAGCATATTTCCTAAAAACTCAACGGTTGCTAAAAAGCGATTAAATAAGCCGTTATTGTCTTTAGGTTGATTATTAGGTGAGTGTGTGGAGTCTGTCATACTTGGCTCTATAAATTACAAAATTGCGCTAACCTAGCATTGTTTGCAAAAGAGATCATGTATAAAAGGTAAATAACGTGTAGAAAATAAGTTTAAAAAAGAATGCTAATAGGGTCTGTCAGATTTTAGATTCAAATTTTTAGTCCAGCCACAAACACCTAAGCCATTGTATGTTTGGTATGTTTATAAGCTGATTGCCTATGAATAAGCAACACCAGCTGTATTAAGGCTTTACTTTGTCTCAACACCAAACACACAGCTGTAAGTGTCACCTCTAATGATAAACAGGCCTTAGCACTTGTAATACTTTAAACTTGCTCTATTGGTTCTAGTTGTAATTTAGCTGCAATAAGAACGGCTTGAGTACGATTGTAAACGCCAAGCTTTCTAAAAATTGCGGTAATGTGTGCTTTGACTGTTGCCTCAGAAATATGTAATTCGTAAGCTATTTGTTTATTTAGTAACCCTTCATGCAGGTATTGCAATACACGATATTGCTGCGGCGTGAGCGATGCTACCTGCGCGGCAATCTCTCTGTCCTCTCCTTCTATTTCGGCTACTTTATTTTTTAACTCGTTTGGAAGCCACGTATCGCCTTCAAGTATTTGGTTAATAGCATTTGCAATATCATCTGAAGATGATGACTTAGGAATAAAACCCATTGCGCCATACCCCATCACCTTAGACACTATATTGATGTCTTCACTCCCTGAGACAACCGCTATGGGTAAACTTGGGTAGTCTTCGCGAATGCGGATCAGGCCATATAAATCGCCATTACCTGGCATGTGTAAATCTAGCAGTAATATATCAAGATCTTCTTGTTCGCTAAGTACTTGCAGTGTGCTGTCAAAATCTGATGATTCAAATACTTCTAAATCGTCAAACTTAGCACTTAATGCTCCTTTTAGTGCCTCGCGAAATAACGGATGATCATCCGCTATTAAAAACTGACTCATGGTTCGCTCCTAATAAATTCGGCTGCCAATAAGGTATAACATACTTACTGACAGCCGATATACTACGTTTAGAATCAACTTGTAATCAAGTTTTTAACGCGCATTTAACGATTTAATCTGTTTTCTATAAGCTCATCTACCACGGTTGGGTCTGCAAGTGTTGATGTATCCCCTAACTGTTGGTGCTCATTTGCGGCTATTTTACGTAAAATTCGACGCATAATCTTACCTGAACGCGTTTTTGGTAAGCCTGGCGACCATTGAATCATATCGGGGGAAGCTATCGGGCTTAGTTCTTTACGTACCCAATTTCGTACTTGAGTTGTCAGCTCATCACTTACAGTAACGCCTTCATTTGGTGTTATGTAAACATAAATACCTTGGCCTTTAATATCATGCGGATAACCTACTACTGCAGCCTCTGCTACCGCTTCGTGAGCTACCAGCGCACTTTCTATTTCAGCTGTACCTAAGCGATGTCCTGATACATTAAGCACATCGTCTACACGCCCTGTGATCCAGTAATAGCCATCTTCATCACGACGACAACCGTCACCTGTAAAGTAAACACCAGGGTAAGCACTAAAATAGGTTTGTTCAAAGCGTTCATGATCGCCATAAACAGTACGTGCTTGTGAAGGCCAGCTATCTAAAATTACTAAATTACCATCAACCGCACCTTCTAGTGTATTACCCTCTGCATCATATAACGCTGGCGCAATACCAAAAAATGGATGCGTTGCTGAGCCTGGTTTAGTTTGAGTTGCACCTGGCAGTGGAGTGATCATAATACCGCCCGTTTCGGTTTGCCACCATGTATCTACAATTGGGCAATGAGCATTACCAATATTTTCGTAATACCAGGTCCATGCTTCTGGGTTGATGGGTTCACCCACCGAGCCTAAAATGCGTAAGCTTTCACGCTTTGAAGACGCTGTAGGCTCATCGCCTTTAGCCATTAACGCACGGATAGCGGTTGGTGCAGTGTATAAGATGGTTACGCCGTGTTTATCAATCACCTCGCCCATACGTCCGGCTGTTGGGTAGGTAGGTACGCCTTCAAATACCACTTGCGTACAGCCATTGACCAATGGCCCATAAGCAATATAACTGTGGCCAGTGATCCAACCAACATCAGCACTACACCAATATACGTCGTCCTCTTGTAAATCAAACACGTACTCGTGGGTCATTGATGAGTAAACTAAGTAACCACCTGTAGTATGCACAACCCCTTTTGGTTGACCGGTAGAGCCCGAAGTATACAAAATAAAGAGTGGGTCTTCTGCATTCATATGCTCCGGTTCACATTGCGCCGGTTGGTCAGCTACAAGGTCATGCCACCAAATGTCGTGCTCGTTCCAATCAACTTCGCCACCGGTTAGCTGGTGCACAATAACGTGCTCAATACTCGTTACAGACTCTTGTGCTACGGCTTCATCAACATTCGCTTTTAAAGGAACACAATTGCCCGCACGGCGACCTTCATCGGATGTGATCACCACTTTAGCGCCTGAATCTTTGATTCGATCTGCGATTGCAGAGGGAGAAAAACCACCAAATACAACCGAGTGAATAGCACCAATACGTGCACACGCTTGCATAGCGTATATGGCTTGCGGCGTCATTGGCATATAAATGGCAACTCGGTCACCTTTTTGTACACCCAGCTTTTTTAAGCCATTGGCAAAGCGTGCCACTTCATCATGTAATTGTTGGTAGGAAATGTTTTCACTTTGGCTTGGGTTATCACCTTCCCAAATAAGTGCAACTTTATCGGCTTTGTTTTTTAAATGGCGGTCAATACAGTTATAAGAGGCATTTAAAACGCCATCTTCGTACCATTTTATATCGATATGGCCCTTATCAAATGAGGTGTTTTTTACTTTAGTATACGGAGTAAACCAATCTAAGCGCTGGCCATGTTCACGCCAAAACCCTTGTGGGTCATCAATCGACTGTTTGTAGAGTGTATTATATTTTTCGTTATCAACTAACGTCGTTTTTTCAATATGTGCAGGAACAGGATAGATACTTTGTGACATCTCAGTCTCCATTTTAATAACTTGCCATGATTAAAGGATTACTCAGCAGTACTTTATTAAGTATTAGACCTTAGTTGTACAACCCTTCTAATTAACGTTTTGTGGTTTATAATCGCGCCGCTCATGACTTTTTTACAAATAAATACAGTACGTTAAATATAAGTAAGTGACTGCTGAATTACTCTTAAACCTTCGTCTTATAGACCAATAGGTAATTGAGTAAATTTTACACATATTTAAAAGTGGTTTTTGAACACTTAAATAATGATGTAACCATGCTGCTTAAGCTCTTATTTAACAAATGAAATTAGTAGCGTGACGCAAATAAGTTTTTATTCGTTAGTAATACCTGTAGCAAGTAATACATTTGAACGTTTAAAAAGCAACAAACAACAAGTAGCCTTTAAAGGACACCACAATGAAATTTACCCCATTAAAAACGCTGGCAGCGAGCGCTGTATTATGTGCTTTATCTAGTACGGCTTACGCGGCAACTGCAGCTAAAGTAGGTAACACCGAATTTACTTACGGCGGCTATATTAAGCTAGACACCATGTGGAGTGATTACTCTGCAGGCGCCCCTTCGGGCTCTAGTGTTGGTCGTGATTTTTATGTGCCAAGCACGCTGCCAGTTGGTGATGATGACGATTCTGATGCTGTATTTGACATGCACGCACGCGAATCGCGTTTTAACTTTGGTACATCCACATTGATGGATAATGGTAAAACAGTTAAAACTAAAATTGAGCTAGACTTTTTGGCATCGGCACCTGGCGGTAACGAGCGGGTATCAAATTCATACGCGCCGCGTATTCGCCATGCATTTGTTACTTACGACGGTTGGTTATTTGGTCAAACATGGTCAAACTTTCAAAACGTAGGTGCACTTGCTGAGACGCTTGACTTTGTAGGCCCAGCTGAGGGCACTGTATTTGTGCGCCAAACACAAATTAAATACACAACAGGTGCATGGTCGTTCTCACTGGAAAACCCAGAAAGTACCATTACCACACAAGGTGGCGCGCGTGTAGAAACAGACGATGCATCTCTTCCTGATTTTACAGCACGTTACACACACAATGCCGATTGGGGTAACTTTGTAGTTGCTGCGCTTGCTCGACAACTTACTTATAAAGTAGGCGATGTTGACGCCGATGAAACCTCATTTGGTATAAGTGCATCAGGGCGTGTAAATTTTGGTGAAGACTACCTTAAATTTATGCTTACTCAAGGTAAAGGTCTTGGTCGTTACGTGGGCTTAAATGTTGCCCACGGTGCAGTGCTTAATGGCGATGAGCTAGACGCAATAGACTCAACATCTGGTTTTGTTGCATATCAACATAAGTGGACAAGCCAGTGGCGCTCAACTTTCTTATATTCTTTCTTTAGTGCTGACAATAACACTGATTTATTAGCTATCTCTGGCGATCCAGTTGAATCTAGCCAAAGCTTTAGCGCAAACATTTTATACTCACCAGTTAAGCGTTTAACATTTGGTGCTGAGTTTAAGCATGCCGAGCGCGAAACAGAAAGTGGTATTGACGGCGACTTAGACCGTTTACAGTTTTCTGTAAAATACAATTTTTAATTAGACATAGACTAGGTAATAGAATGCAACCGCACTCGATATCTATTCTATAAATAAAAAAATCCGATATTAAAGCTAATATCGGATTTTTTATTTAATCAGTTTAAGTATAAAACTAGTACCCTGACATAGATTTTAAAAGAACAATCAAGATTACTGATTGGCATTAAATAATGCTTAAAATGCCAATTCAGTGCTTCATGATAATTAATTTGTAGTACCGATCAGTGCTAGTTTTTAATTATTAGAACCTCTTTTCTATGCCAACTTCAACACGGCGCTGAGCACCATACCAACAGTTATTTGTGTCAAAACATGACCCTATGTACTCTTTATTACCTAAATTACTAACACTACCAGTCAGCTTTAAATCATATTTGGGGATATCATACGCTATAACTGCATCTACTAAAGTGTATGAAGGTACTTGATCTGAGTTGTATTTATCTGCTTGGGTTTCACCAACATATCGAATACCAGCACCAAGCATTAAGCCATCTAATGCGTTTTCGAATAAATAACTGGCCCAAATCGATGCACTTTCTTCTGCGACCCAAACAGGAGTTTTACCAACCAGCGCTAAGTCTAATTCATTTTCAGTTACTTCCATATCTAAGAATGTAGCATTGGCCTGAATAGATAATGAATTTGTTATATTTGTATTTAGCTCAAGTTCGACTCCCTTAGATTCAACCTCACCCGTTTGTGTGCGCTGTGCAAAATCAGGAGTATTTACGACCATATTTTCTTTAGTCACTACAAAGTAAGCGCCAGTAAAACTTGTTGAACCATCACGAGTTTGATACTTAGCTCCTATTTCAATCTGCTCTGCTGTAGTGGGTTTGAATGCTTCACCCGTTAATGAGTCAACTCCAGCCTCTGGCTCAAACGATTCTGAATAATTAGTATAAGCCCTCCAACCAGTGTCAAATGTATACATAGCAGCTACACGCCCTGAGAACTCATTCTGATCAATGTCTGTAGTACTACCATAAGCCAAGGTATTATAAATATTTTTCACAACATCCTTGCTTTTAAACTGGTCAAAACGGCCATTTAGTAGCAGCGTAAAACTATCTATTTGCATTTCATTTTGAATATAAAAACCAGTTTGTTCAATTTCAATATTATGGTCTTCTTGATAAAAATCTAGAGGTAAACTGTCAACATCGAATAGATCATTATTTATATCTGCAAGATTTAATGCTGGAGTATTGACACCAAGCGTATCTCTGTAAGCTACTTTTGAGTCAGAACTCTGGTGATCAACACCAAATAGCAGGTTATGGCTTATTGTATCTGTTGTGATTAAACCAGCTAACTGAGTATCAACAGTAAAGCCATCTATTTCTTCATCTGTTAAATATGCTGAGCGAGGAAGCATGTTATTATCATCAGGTAAAACAGTATGGTAAGTGTTTTTTTGCAACGCTTCAGCATCAGTGTATCGTAGCTTTTGTAATATAGACCAGTCATCGTTTATTTGATGATTTAGCTTATAACCAAGCATTAATACTTCGCGTGAAAAACTATTCCAATTCTCATCACCTGCATAGGTACTGGCGTCAAGTTTGTCAAAAGTCGCCTCATATAATGAGCCCAACCCTGGTAGTGATGTTGAAGGAACCATATCAGGATCATCTTGGTAATATGCAGACACAGTAAGTTCTGTTGCTTTATTGATATCAATAGTAACAGATGGTGCTATTGTATAACGCTCAGTTTCTGTTGTATCCTGAAAGCCATCCCTTTGACGTCCAAGCATTACAAGCCTGTAGTCTGCGTCCTCACTCAATGCGCCTGTCGTGTCTAAACCCAATTCAAATAAACCGTCAGAACCTACACCTGCACGTATCAAAGTTTCTTGATCATCTTTAGGGTATTTTGCGACTTGGTTAACTAAACCTCCTGGAGGTACTAACCCATATAAAGAAGATGCAGGCCCTTTTAGAATTTCGAGTGATTCCGTGGCAAATGCATCTACTTGTGGGTATAAATTCCAACTATTATTACTTAGTAAAGGTAACCCATCATAAAATGTTTGATAGGTAGTAAAACCCCGAATAGTAAACTGATCAAAAATCGTTATAGTTGGTCGGCTTTCAGTAGTCACTCCAGATACATAGCGTAGGGCTTTATTGACTGAGTCAGCTTGACGCAATTGAAGTAATTCTTGATCTATAACATTAATACTTACTGGAGAATCAATTGGACGAAGTGACGATTTAGTAGCCGTACTTCTATATGCATGCATTGGATTTACTTCAATATGCTCAAGTTCTGCTTTTTTAGCCTCTTCACTCTCCTGCGCATATGCCAAACCTGAAGATAATAATCCTAATGTTATAGCTGATAAGGGAGAAAGAGCCGATAATTTTTTTGTAGTAGATTTTGCCATCATGTCATCCATTTGTTATTTATTGTGCTATGGTAACACTAAAGATAAATAGCAACAATTATCATTTGCGTATTTTATTCCCTTAAAATACACCTATTGAGATAACTCAAAGATTAAAGAAAGCATGCAGTTGCTATACACATTACTTAATGAGTGTTTAATCGTTGAGAGCTACTTGGCAATTATAAAATACAAAAAGGCGCTAACCAGTAATGGTTAGCGCCTTTTAAAGCTCGGGTCAAATCAAGCTTAGAGAACGTTGTATAGCTTAAAGGTCAGGCTCATCACCTAATACGTCTTCACCATCTTCTGGCTCAACGGTTGCTTTTAATAGCAACATGTCGCGTAATTTTCCTTCAATTTCATCAGCAATTTCTGGGTTTTCTTTTAAAAACTTAATAGAGTTTGATTTACCTTGGCCCACTTTATTGCCATTGTAACTGTACCAAGCACCTGCTTTTTCAACAATTTTGTGCTTTACACCTAAATCAATGAGCTCACCTTGCTTCGAAATCCCCTCACCATACATGATGATAAATTCAGCTTGTTTAAATGGTGGTGCAACCTTGTTTTTAACTACTTTAACGCGGGTTTCGTTACCTACAACCTCATCGCCTTCTTTTACAGAGCCAATGCGGCGAATATCAATACGTACTGATGCATAAAACTTAAGTGCATTACCACCTGTTGTTGTTTCAGGGTTACCAAACATTACACCAATTTTCATACGAATTTGGTTAATGAAAATACATAACGTATTTGAGCGTTTAATATTACCTGTAAGCTTACGTAGTGCTTGCGACATTAAACGTGCTTGTAAGCCCATGTGCGAGTCGCCCATGTCGCCTTCAATTTCAGCCTTTGGTGTAAGCGCTGCAACAGAGTCAACAATAACAACATCTACAGCACTCGAACGTACTAACATGTCACAAATCTCTAGTGCTTGCTCACCGGTATCTGGCTGAGAAACTAACAGCTCATCAATGTTAACACCTAACTTTTGTGCATATACCGGATCAAGAGCATGCTCAGCATCAACAAAGGCACATGTTTTGCCCTCTTTTTGTGCTTGTGCGATAACTTGCAAAGTAAGCGTTGTTTTACCTGATGATTCAGGACCATACACTTCAACAATACGCCCCATAGGTAAACCGCCTATGCCTAAGGCAATGTCGATCCCAAGTGAGCCTGTAGATACAGCATCAATGTTTAGGGCTTTGTTATCGCCCAGTTTCATAATTGACCCTTTACCAAATTGACGCTCAATTTGTGATAGTGCAGCGTCTAACGCTTTTTGTTTATTATCGTTCATTCTGTTCTCCAAATCCGGCTAATGCGAACAAGTATACTGTATGAAATCACAGTATCAAGTGAAATTTATAACTTTATCTGCTCTATTGTTTTTTTCAATGCAAATTCAATAGCTTGAGCCCTAACCTGCGCTCTGTCACCACTAAATATTTGCTCAAATGTAAATTGTTCATCGGCAATTTGCAGGCAAAACCATACAAACCCCACAGGTTTACCAGGTGTAGCGCCGCCCGGTCCTGCAATACCAGAAATAGCAATGGCCACATCGGCGTTAGCCACGCTTTTTGCACCAAATGCCATCTCTTTTACGGTTTGCTCACTCACTGCACCAAATTGCTCAAGCGTAGTGTTAGCTACATTTAACAGTTCATGCTTAGCTTCATTACTGTAGGTAACAAATGCGCGGCCCAAATAAGCAGAGCTACCAGGCGTATCTGTCAGCGCATAACTCACCCCACCACCAGTACATGATTCAGCGGTAGTGATCCATAAGCGTTTATCCGTTAAAATAACGCCCAATTGCGCAGCAAGTGTTTTAATCTCTTGATGTAATTCCATATTCAGCCTTTGGGTAAATACATGTCGTTTGATCTTTATGCACCGCACACTATAAAACAACAAACCCCTATGATGCAGCAGTATCTAAAAATAAAATCAGAGCATCGCGATATTTTATTGTTTTATCGTATGGGGGATTTTTATGAACTCTTTTTTGACGACGCTAAACGCGCGGCTCAATTACTCGATATTTCGCAAACGCATCGTGGTAAAGCCGGCGGCGATCCTATCCCTATGGCAGGCGTACCTTATCACGCGGTAGAAAACTATTTAGCGCGTTTAGTGCAAATGGGCGAATCGGTTGCTATATGTGAGCAAGTTGGCGACCCCGCTACCAGTAAAGGGCCCGTTGAGCGTAAAGTAGTACGTATTGTTACACCGGGTACTATTTCAGATGAAGCACTATTGCAAGAGCGTCAAGATAACTTACTCACTAGCGTATGGCAAAATAAAAAAGGGTTATACGGTATTGCCTACCTTGATATAAATTCCGGGCGCTTCAACGTAGTTGAAGTTAACACCGACGAAGCATTTACTTCAACCCTACAGCGCTTAGCGCCCGCAGAGCTTTTATACTGTGAAAGCTTTGAAAGCACACATTTAATTGAGCATGTAAAAGGAGCGCGCCGACGCCCTGAATGGGAGTTTGACCTAGATACCGCTCAACATTTACTGTGCGAGCAGTTTGGCACAAAAGATTTAGTTGGTTTTGGTGTAGATAAAGCGCATGCTGCTTTAGTTGCTGCGGGTTGCTTAATGCAATACGTAAAAGACACACAACGTATAGCGCTACCGCATATCCGTGCCATTACCCTTGAGCATAACGAACATGCCGTTATATTAGATGCTGCAACGCGCAAAAATTTAGAGCTAACCGTTAATTTATCAGGTGGCTTTGAGAATACCTTAGCTCAGGTACTTGATAAAACTGCCACAGCCATGGGGTCACGTTTACTTAAACGCCGTATTCATACACCTGTGCGCAATAAAAATGAGCTTAACTCACGTTTAAATGCCATTAGCGCTATTTTAAATGCGCAGTTATATGGCGAGTTACACGATTCATTAAAAGAAATTGGTGACATAGAGCGTGTAATAGCACGTCTTGCTTTATGCACCGCACGCCCGCGCGATCTAACTCGGCTTCGCAGTGCTCTACAAGCACTCGCACCATTGCATGCATTATTAAACGATGCTAATGATGAGCGTATTGCTAGCATTGTTCGCCATTCTCCAGAGCTGCCTGAGCTACAGGCTTTACTTGAGCGTGCTGTTATTGATAACCCACCGGTACTCATTCGCGATGGGGGCGTTATTGCACCAGGCTACAACAGCGAGCTCGATGAATGGCGAAACTTGAGTAAAGGCGCTACCGATATACTTGAGCAACTTGAACTTAGAGAGCGCGAGCGCACGGGGATCAGCACATTAAAAATTGGCTATAACAAGGTGCATGGCTTTTTTATCGAAGTTAGTCGTGCAAATTCGCACTTAGTACCTGCTGATTATATTCGCCGCCAAACGCTTAAAAATAATGAGCGCTACATAATACCTGAGCTAAAAGAGCACGAAGACAAAGTACTTGGTAGCCAATCAAAAGCGCTTGCGCTTGAAAAACAGTTATATGAAGAACTATTTGAATTTATAGCTCCGCATATTGAACAGCTTCAAATGATGGCTAGTGCATTGGCCGATTTAGATGTACTCAATAACCTAGCAGAGCGAGCACAAACGCTAAACTATGCAAAACCACAACTATGCGATGATGATAATATAAGCATTAAGCAAGGTCGCCACCCAGTGGTAGAGCAAGTAATGAAAGAACCTTTTATTGCCAACCCTGTGGAGCTAAATAGCCAGCGTAAAATGTTGATCATCACCGGTCCAAACATGGGTGGTAAATCAACCTACATGCGTCAAACAGCACTTATCGTATTGATGGCGCATATTGGCTGCTATGTCCCTGCTGATAGTGCAAAAATTGGTAATATTGACCGAATATTTACTCGTATTGGCGCTAGCGACGACTTAGCCTCTGGTCGCTCTACTTTTATGGTAGAGATGACAGAAACCGCCACAATATTAAATAATGCGACTGCGCAATCTTTGGTATTAATGGATGAAATAGGCAGAGGCACCAGTACCTATGATGGCTTATCACTTGCTTATGCAACAGCTGATCATCTGGCACAAAAAATATCTGCAAAAACATTATTTGCTACGCACTACTTTGAATTAACGGAACTTGCCGAGCAAAAAACCGGGCTGGTTAATGTGCACCTAGATGCCATAGAGCACAACGACACCATTGCATTTATGCATACGGTGCTTGATGGAGCGGCAAGTAAAAGCTTTGGCTTACAGGTCGCTGCGCTTGCCGGTGTGCCTAAATCCGTAATAACCCAAGCAAAACAAAAACTTAAGCTACTCGAAAACCACCAAAGTGTGACTTCACCTAATGCTGAGCAGCAGGCGTTTTCATTTGCTAATGAGCTACCTGCACCTGAACCCTCTGAGATTGAAGAGCAGCTTAGCGCAATAGACCCAGACAACCTATCGCCGCGTCAAGCACACGAGTTACTCTATAAGTTAAAAGCACTGCTTTAAGTTTGGCATAAAAAAAGCTGAAGGTTTTACCCTTCAGCTTTTAAACACATAGACAGTATAAAAGGGGTTACGAGAACTGGTCAAACAAACTTTCTGTGCTTAACCCTTCTTGTTGTAAAATATCTTTTAAACGGCGTAATGCTTCTACCTGAATTTGTCTTACGCGTTCTCGCGTTAAACCTATTTCACGGCCCACATCTTCAAGTGTTGATGGCTCATAACCAAGTAAACCAAAGCGACGCGCTAATACTTCACGTTGTTTAGGGTTTAACTCACCTAACCAATCTACAATATGTTTGTTAATGTCGTTGTTTTGAACTTCACCCTCAGGGCCTGAGCTTTTTTCATCGGCTATAATATCTAAAAGTGCGCTGTCGTTCTCACCGCCAATTGGCATATCAACTGAGGCAATTTTTTCGTTCAAGCGTAGCATTTTTGTTACGTCTTCTACGGGTCTGCCTAGGCTTTCTGCAATTTCTTCAGCAGTTGGCTCATGGTCGAGCTTTTGTGTCAGCTCACGTGCAGTTCGCAAGTACACGTTTAATTCTTTAACTACATGAATTGGTAAACGAATTGTGCGCGTTTGATTCATAATGGCGCGTTCAATTGTTTGGCGTATCCACCATGTTGCGTAAGTTGAAAATCTAAACCCGCGCTCAGGGTCAAACTTTTCAACAGCGCGAATTAAACCAAGGTTGCCCTCTTCAATTAAATCTAAAAGTGCTAATCCTCGGTTATTATAACGGCGGGCAATTTTTACAACTAAACGTAGGTTACTTTCAATCATACGCTTGCGAGATGCTTCACATCCACGTAGCGATTTGCGGGCAAAAAATACTTCTTCTTCTGCGCTAAGTAGGGGAGAAAAACCAATTTCTCCTAAATAAAGTTGAGTTGCATCAAGGTTTTTAGTGACTTCCTCTTTTGCAAATATCTCTTCTTCGTTATCTACCTCTTCAAGTAGTGCTGCAGTTTCTTCTACTGCGGTGTCATCAAATTTTTCGTCGGTGGTGTTTTTGTCAAGTTTTGCTGCGTTAGCCATAAGCCTTCTCCCGAGCAATTATCAATACCTAAAAATTAGGGGAGGTATTTAGCAGGATTGACAGCTTGCCCACGGTAGCGAATTTCAAAACGAAGCGCAGTGACCGAAGATTCTGACTTGCCCATTTCTGCTATTTTTTGTCCTGCCTTAACTTTCTGCTTTTCTTTAACAAGTAGTTTCGAGTTATGTGCATATGCACTTAGGTAATCATCATTATGTTTCAAAATGATTAAATTACCGTATCCCCGAAGCGCATTACCCGCATACACCACCGTTCCTTGTGCTGCGGCTAAAACTGAAGCCCCTGTACGGTTAGTAATCTGTAAACCCTTGTAACCGTTTTCCTTATTAGAAAAGCGTTTAGTCACTTTGCCCTTTGCAGGCCAAAACCACTTTACTTTACTGCTCGACGAAGGTTTTGCATTACTAACTATTTCATTGGCTTGTTTTCGAACATACTCTCGTTGTTTCGGCTGATCAAGACTTTTCTTTAATTTTTTGTTACTTTTTTGTTCTATTTTATTTTTAGTGCTTTTGCTCTTATTTGAAGGATTGTTAGCTACGCTATTTTTTTTAGTCGTATTAAGGTCAATAACCTGACCAGGATAGATGACATAAGGTGATGGAATTAAATTGTTTTTTGCCAGCATTCTAAAATCTTGCCCTGCGCTAAAAGCAATTGAATATAAAGTATCACCTTTTTGCACTCTATATTTGTTACCATAAATGTTAACAACTCCACGATAATCGTTAACATTACTATTTAAACTACTTACTGGTGCAGGTGCATTTCGAGATGAGCACCCTTGGAGTAAAATCACTGTAAATACAATTAAATAAAATGACAATCGCTTATTCAACAGGTTTTACTCCAAAACTTTAAAAGTGCTGCTTTTAGCAATTAACGTAAAAAGAAGTACGCTATTACTATTAATACAACTAAACCCCAGCCAAGTACTTCAACATACTGACGTAATTTTTGCTCCATCTTAACTCCGCCCCACTTCATTAAAGCAGAAACTAAAAAGAAACGCGCACCACGGCCAATTGCCGATGCAATTAAAAATGGCAAAAACGCCATCTGTAAAACGCCTGCACCTATGGTAAATACTTTATAAGGAATAGGTGAAAAGCCCGCTAAAAATACCACCCACACACCATACTCTTTAAACCATGTAAGCGCTGTTTCAAACTTTTCTTGCCAGTGCATCTGCTCAATAAAGGGCTGTACAACAGGCTCAAATAACCAGTAACCTAAAAAGTAACCTACAATTCCCCCAAGCACTGAAGCAACCGTTGCAAAGCTTGCAAAGCGCCATGCTTTACTTGGTTGAGCAAGCGACATAGGCGCAAGCATTACATCAGGAGGAACCGGAAAAAAAACAGACTCAGCAAAGCTCATGGCGGCTAAATAGCGCTCAGCAAAGCGGTGTTTTGCCCACACGAGGGCCATATCGTATAACTTAGTAAACAATTTCAACGTGAATTCCTATTCAATATCACCAGGGACGAGAGGGACAAACCGTACTGGTGCAATAACATGCTCTGTGAAGCTATCGCCTTGGCGAATAACCATAGTTAATTTTTGATTCTGCTCGCCAATAGGGGCTAATAGCACGCCGCCATCAGCTAATTGTGCAAGTAAATCTTGCGGTACTTTAGAAGCCGCAGCCGTGACAATAATACCATCAAACGGGGCTTGCGAGTGCCACCCTTGCCACCCATCACCATGCTTCATAGCAACGTTGTATAAATCAAGTTGATGCAAACGTCGCTTGGCCTGCCATTGCAATGCTTTAATACGTTCAACCGAAAACACTTTGGTAAAGCACTTTGCTAATATCGCGGTTTGATACCCAGAGCCCGTACCAATTTCAAGTACTTTATTGCGCACACCTGCTAAATGCAGCAGCTCAGTCATTCTAGCCACAATATAAGGCTGTGAAATTGTTTGCCCTTGTCCAATGGGCAAAGCGGTATTTTCGTATGCTTTGTGTTTTAGCACATCATCAATAAAGGCATGACGTGGTGTTTCGGCAATAGCTTTTAGTACTTGTTTGTCTTCTACGCCTTCTTGCTCTAAAAGCTTAGAAAGCGCATTAGCACTGCGCGAGTAATTAGCCAGCACGGTTTATCTCCATGTCGGCTAACCATTCACCTACCGCATTTATGCTTTCTTTTGCTGTCATATCAACACTTAATGGGGTCACTGAAGCATAGCCATTATTAATAGCGTAAAAATCAGTGCCCTCACCGGCATCGCTTTCAATACCAAGCGAGCCATACCAAAAAATATCTCGTCCCCAAGGGTCGGTTTGTTTGGTCATGGTTTCGGCTTTATGACGAGCACCTAAGCGGGTAACTTGCACGCCTTTTAGCTCATTTAGAGGAACATCGGGTACATTTACATTAATAATTTGATCTTTTGGCAGTGGGTGCGAAGCAAGGCCTTTAATTATGTTAACAGTCACCGCTGCAGCTGTTTCAAAATGTTCACCATGGTGCGAGCAAAGCGACACGGCAATAGCAGGCAAGCCTAAATGACGTCCTTCGGTCGCCGCTGCCACGGTGCCTGAATATAATGTATCATCGCCCAAATTAGCACCATGATTAATCCCTGCGACTACTAAATCAGGCGTTTCATCAACTAATTGACTAACCCCTAAATGTACACAATCCGTCGGCGTGCCATTAACCGATATAAAGCCGTTTTCAAGCGTGGTAGAGCGCAGTGGATTTATTAATGTTAACGAGTTACTGGCGCCGCTACAGTTACGATCTGGGGCTACAAGAGTTACATCGGCAATTTGCGTAAGAGCCTGATATAAAACCGCAATTCCTTTGGCATTTACACCGTCATCGTTACTAAGCAGTATCTTCATTTTGACTGTCCTTTTCTTTTCGCTCTTTAGGGCTTGCATCGGTGTAATCCACCAGCTCTCGTAAAAGTGCGGTAGCAAAACACCCTTTAGGCAAGCCAAAGCTTAATTTTAAAGTCGTTTCGTCTAGTGTTTCTATGGTTAAATTTTGTGGAATGAGGCGCAGCATACGGCGCTCATTTTTAAGGCCTAATTCGCCTAAGCCCTCACACCATGCTTGGTATGGTTTTAGCCATATTTTTTCTTGAGCAGTTAAGCCTTTTTCACTTTTACCCACCATAGGGCCCGACATCATAATATCGCCAGAGGCTAAACGTGCTATGTTTTCATCGCTTATTGCATCTTCAAAAAATGCGTTACTACCGCTGAGCATAAATACTTCACGGTGCATGGTTTTAGCTAACCCATGCTCTTTAACACGTAAGCTCACTATTTGGTTAAATACATGAGAACGGGCAGCGGAGATAATAATACCCCGTAGTTTTTTATCGCGAATGCGTTCGCCGGCAAACATTTTTTCGGCCATCACTAAATTATGCCCATCGCGGCCAAAGCGCTGCTCACCAAAGTAGTTAGGTACACCAGCACGTACGGCATTAATGCGGCATAAAATGTCAAGCGGCTGGGTTACATTACGAAGCGTAATAGTGAATCGATTTCCTTTGTGGCAACCGGTGCGTAATTTACGTTCGTGGCGCTGTTGCGAAACCACAAAAATGCTGTCGCTATTAAGTTCACTAAAATCAATATGCTTTTTAATGGGAACTTTTACGCTAAACCATTGGCTACACACGCCGTGGCGGTCTTTCATGCCGGCATAGCTTACTTCACGCGGCGACACTCCAGCCTTTTGTGCAATTAACTTGGCCACGTACTGCGTGTTTTCACCTTTTTTAACGATCTGTAAGCATACATGCTCACCACTGCCGGTAAATTCTATACCAAGGTCTTCATCAACCATAAAATCTTCAGCAGTGGTTTTAAAGTCGGCTTTAGAAAGTGGTGCACCGTATAGGTAATTTAAATCGCTCATGCGCTTGTTGTACTCTCAAGCGCTTTACTCATAATAACCACTGCATGGCTAGAAATACCTTCTTTTCGCCCTTCAAAGCCAAGCTTTTCAGTGGTGGTCGCTTTAACATTTATTTGAGACAGCTCGCAATTTAAATCGCTGGCTAAATTAGAGCGCATAGCTTGGATGTGTGGCAACATTTTAGGAGCTTGCGCCACAATAGTGACATCGCCATTACCCAGTACATAACCTTGCTCTTTAGCAAGGCCTACAACATGGCGAAGTAAAATACGGCTGTCGATATTTTCATACTCGCTCGCCGTATCCGGAAAATGCTTACCAATATCGCCCATTGCCAACGCGCCTAAAATAGCATCGCATAATGCATGAATAGCAACATCGCCATCTGAGTGTGCTAAAAAGCCCTGCGGGTAATCTATTTTTTCGCCGCAAATTGTTATTGGGCCTTCGCCACCAAATTTGTGTACGTCAAAACCATGGCCAATTCGAATCATAATGCTTGCTCGTTTTGTTGTTTGTTTAATAAAAACCCCGCTAGGTCTAAATCCTCCGGCGTGGTTATTTTAATATTGTCGCTGCGCCCTGCAATTAGCTTAACGGGTTTATTTGCCCACTCAATGGCACTGGCTTCATCGGTAATAGTTGCGCCCTCACAAAGCGCGCTCTGCAACGCATTTTTAAGCTCGGCATATTTAAAAAATTGCGGTGTAAGCGCTTGCCATAAATCATCACGAGGAACCGTTTGCTCGCTATGCGTGTTTCCGCGCTTTATGGTGTCTTTTACTTTACTTGCTAAAATGCCGCCTTCATCATCATTGATACACTGCGCCATTAACGTTTCAATATCGTTAATAGTGACTAAGGGACGGGCTGCGTCGTGCACCAGCACCCATTCAGGCGGGTTATTTTCTAAAAATAATAAGCTATTAAGCACTGAATCAGCACGTTCTTGTCCGCCGTTAGCACGTAAAATGCGAGAGTCTATACATGGAAGCGTGTCAAAGTAAGGATCGGTTTGGCTCACGGCGACCACTATTTTGCTTAAACTTTGTAATTGCGAAAGCTTATAAAGCGTGTGCTCTAAAATAGTTTTTCCTGCCAATTTAATATACTGCTTTGGAGCATTGTGCTGCATTCTGCTCCCCACGCCGGCAGCGGGTACAATAGCAGCAATGGTAGTGTTAGTTTTCATGTTGTTTACCCGGTAAAACACGTATAAATGTTTCATCCGGTTTAATCATTCCTAATTCGTTACGAGCGCGCTCTTCTATGCCTTCTTGACCAAGCTTTAAATCTTCTATGTCGGCGGTAAGCACTTTATTACGCTTAATTAGTTTTTCGTTCGTTTGTTGATGAGAAGCAACGGCCGCTTTTAAACGCGTATAGTCTTGCACACCGTTATGACCAAACCAAAGTCGGTATTGTATAAACAGTGCTAAGCACAACAGGCCAAGCTGAAAAAAACGCATTTAACACTCCCTATTCGTTTTTAAATAAAATTAGGCTCGTGGGCGTTTTATATTACGCCAATTAATATTACCCGCTAATAGCATTTCTCTAAGTGAAAGCAGCCTAGGTGCGCAGCGTTTTGAAAATTGCCACTGATGCCCGCAACACGCCGCTGTTAAACTCATTTTACTGGGTTTTACCAACTGCGCATTTGCATGCTCTAGACCCTTACCAAAAAAATCAAACCAGCCAAGTTCATTGCAATGCAATTTATTGTCGCTTACTTGATCTATGCTGTCTATTCTTAGCCTCACTTGGTCATGGCTATTTATTAACACCGGCACTATTAGCCCCACTTTGGCATATGTTTGATAAAAAAGTTCATTTGCTTGAGCGTTAACTTCTGGTGGCGTTGGCTTTTGTTTTTCAAGCCATGAGCCATTTTGCGAATCAAGCGTAAAAGGCGAGCTACCATTAGCAACCAATGTGGCCGCGCGCTCTATGTAATACGGTAAACTTTTTAATTGGCGACGAAGTTTATCGGCATTAGGCTCAGCAACTAGGCGCTGCACCTCACGCTGATAAAACGCATTACACAATTGTGCATACAACACCTTTTGCGCATCACTTTGCCATATTTCTTGCTGCTGAGCTGCAAGTGGCTGATTTTTCGCGACCAATAGTTATACTCAAAAAACGAATAGGTAGCTGTTTTATAGCACACCGACGATTATTTTTTAAGCACACACTACAATTTAAGCGCTTGGTTTTTCACCTAACTTAGCAATGCCCGTTTCTAAAAACTGCACTACCGTATTGCGCTTTTTACCAATTAATAAACTGCCATCGGCTAAAAACATAAAGTTTTGCCAATTGCGTTTAAATACATCAAAGGTGGTTTCGATAACGTTATCGCGCGCCATACAAAAATAAACCGTGGTGTTAGCCTGCCAATCTAAATGCTCTAAAATAGCGTGCGGTAGGCTTTCATCGCCGTTTTCCCAGGCGTCTTCCCAGTTTACTTCGTCGCTAAAGCTTTCTTCTTTGCCACACCAATCGGTTTTATCAAAAAAATCGGGGTGATCAAACTCACGGCTTACCATTGTGCTCCAAAGTACCGCAGCACGTTCGCTGGTCATAGGTTTTATGCGCGCAGCGTCTTCATCAGATACTGGTATATCTTTATGACGAAAAACCCAGGCTTTTTTGTGATCATCGAGAGAAATATAATTCATAGTGTTGGTGTATTCTTTGGCATAATAAAAAGCAAACGCAATTATACAAGAGATCAAAACATGACTACAGCAATAAAACCACTTTCCCTCAAACCAGGCATATACCAACACTACAAAGGGCCGCAATACAAAGTATTTTACGTAGCTACACACAGCGAAACCGACGAGCAACTAGTTATATACCAAGCCCTTTATGGCGAGTACGGCATGTGGGCACGCCCACTAAGTATGTTTACAGAAACCGTTGAAAAAGATGACGAAACCATACCTCGTTTTGCTTACCTTGGACCTATAGATTAACTATGGCATTATAAACCCATTCAATACTGCTCAGACCAGATAAGGGTAACCCGTGCAATTTAATTCTACCGACAATTACATCGCAAGCAGCTCACTAAAACAGGCTGTAAATGCCGCCATTATGCTCGAAAAACCACTCTTAATTAAAGGTGAACCAGGCACGGGTAAAACCATGCTGGCTGAGGAGCTTGCCAAAAGCTTAGATACCGAACTTATTCAGTGGCACATTAAATCAACCACCAAAGCGCAACAAGGTTTATACGAATACGATGCCGTATCGCGCCTACGCGATAGCCAATTAGGTGATGAACGCGTACACAACATTGGCAATTACATTGTTAAAGGTAAATTGTGGCAAGCATTTAACTATGCCGAGCTTAACGGCAAACGCCCTGTACTTTTAATTGATGAAATAGACAAAGCCGACATCGAGTTTCCAAACGATTTACTACTTGAGCTTGATAAAATGGAGTTTCACGTTTACGAAACCAACGAGCGCATTGTAGCCAAAGAGCGCCCTATTGTGATCATCACTTCAAACAATGAAAAAGAATTGCCAGATGCCTTTTTACGCCGTTGCTTTTTTCACTATATTGATTTTCCTAGCAGCGAGGAAATGCAGCAAATTGTTGATGTACACTACCCTAATGTTAAACAAGATTTAGTACGCCAAGCACTCGAAGTATTTTTTAACTTACGTGAAGCCAACGGCCTTAAAAAGAAGCCCTCTACCAGTGAGTTACTCGATTGGTTAAAGCTTTTAATGGCTGAAGACATAGACGCAAAAACACTGCACGACAAAGCGCAAAAAGGCGGATTAATGCCAATGTTTGGCGCTTTACTTAAAAACGAGCAAGACATCAGCCTAATCGAAAAACTCGCGTTTATGAGCCGTCGCTAACATGTTAGTACAGTTTTTTTTCAAACTGCGTGAATACCGCTTACCGGTAAGCCTGCGCGAGCTGCTCGATTTAATTAACGCCTTAAAAAAAGGCGTTATATTTGCCGATGTAGACGCCTTTTACCATTTAGCACGCACCATAATGGTAAAAGACGAAACCCATTTTGACAGGTTTGATAAAGCCTTTAGCGACTACTTTAGCGGTATTGCCGACTTAGACCTGCTCGAGAGCTTAAAGCAACAACACAACTTACCTGAAGATTGGCTACGCAAAGAGTTTGAAAAACACCTAAGCGATGAAGAAAAAGCCCAGCTAAAAGCCATGGGTGGGCTTGACGAGCTTATGAAAACCCTAAAAGAGCGTTTACAAGAGCAACAAAAACGCCACGCAGGTGGCAATAAATGGGTGGGCACTGGTGGTACATCACCTTTTGGAGCGTATGGCTATAACCCTGAAGGCGTGCGTATAGGGCAAGATGGTAACCGACATCGCCAAGCGGTAAAAGTGTGGGATAAACGCGAATACCGCAATTTAGACTCCGACAGAGAAATTGGCTCACGTACAATAAAGCTCGCCCTTAAAAAGCTACGTAAATTTGCCCGCACTGGCGCAAGCGATACCCTTGATTTAAACGAGACTATTCGTGCAACCGCCAAACAAGGCGGCATGTTAGATGTAAAAATGGCACCCGAGCGCCACAATGCCGTAAAAGTATTAATGCTGTTTGATATTGGCGGCTCAATGGATGACTACATTCATACCTGCGAAGAGCTGTTTAGCGCAGCCCACAGCGAGTTCAAACATTTAGAGTTTTACTACTTTCATAACTGTTTATACGAGCACGTTTGGCAAGACAACGCGCGCCGCCATTCAAACATCATCGACACCATGACGCTGATTAATAAATTTACCAGCGACTATAAAGTAATATTTGTTGGCGATGCCACTATGGGTCCTTACGAAATAGCCTACCCGGGCGGCTCGGTAGAGCATTACAACGAAGAGCCCGGCAGTGCTTGGTTGCAACGTATAACCAACCACTTTGATAAAGTCGCATGGCTCAATCCACAACCGGTTGAACACTGGCCGTACTATCAATCAATTGATTTTATAAAGCAGCTGATGAATAACAGAATGTACCCGCTGAGTTTAGATGGAATAAGTAGCGCAATAAAAGAGCTGAGTTAGATATTAATATCAATAACAGCTCAGTGCCAATTGCAAACAGTGATAACGAACGCCCGCCTAATACGCCTTGCACTGGCGGGATTTTTGCGTTGTTTGCTAAAAGTGTGGCAGCTGGCAATGTCGGATTTAGATGCTTGTTAGCAATACATTCTGTTACGGCTAACCTGTCACCTTGGACAAGAACATGAAAAAGCCACCCAGCAAAATAATTGCAATGATGACTATAGCTGTGAGCGTCTTCGACTGAAACATTGATTCAATTAAACCGACTTCAGTTTGAATTTTAATTAGGTCTTTTGGCTCAACACCTTCTTGAATGCTAGGGTTATTTGTTTCGTTATTCATTGGCAACTCCATATGCGAAATATTCGTGTATTACTAACAGCTTATTGAACACCATTTTAGTGGTTCATAACATACCAAAACGGCGTTTAATAATGTTATTAGGCAAAATTAGATTTCTACTCAAAACGCAGGAATAAATTTAACTTTTTTCAGTGTCCAGTCATCGCTCTCAGCAGCCACAGTAAGGCAATAGATCGCGTCTTTCTTTTTGTCTTTTAAAATAAATAATCCAAGGGGAATTACAACTTAGCTATATGGTTTAGCATCTCAGGATGATGTTGCACAAGCTTTAGTAATGTAATTGCTTACCCATTCGGTGCGCTACGCCCTTGCTCACAATTTTCGAGCGTTCTTGCTTATGTATTCTAGAATACTCACTATTTCATCGGTTGAAATGGCAAGCTCATTTACTATTTGAATCTGTAACATTAGTACACCTTGTGAATGCGCTTTAGCATCATCAAGTGCTGTAGTTAATTCTGAAAATAAATCACGTTTGCTCATTACGCCACACCTCTAAAAGCTATCTTAATAATCTTGATATCATGCAGCAATATTTATTATTACTTGCTAATAAACTTACACATTCCTAGCCCTAAAACATCGCCATCGCGTTTTACGTAACCATAATGTGTATAAAAGCTTTCTTTACCATGAGCACTTAATAAACCTACTGTAGCGCCATTAGCACAAGTGTTGGTTAAGTAGTTTTCAATGTGGGTCATTACTAAACGACCAATACCTTGTTTTTGATAACTAGGCGCAACAATTATATCTTGAATATAAAAATACATTGCGCCATCACCAATTACTCTCCCAGTGCCTATCAACTTATCAGTGTCGTATACAGTGATCCAAAAAAGTGAGTTTTCGATGCTTGCTTTTAAAATTTCATCGTCGGGATTTTGCCATTTTACTTGTGTGCGTAAATTAGCAAATTCATCCAGTGTTGGGGCTTTAAGTTCAACTTTATAAGCCATAATTATCCTTAATTACTTTTAAAGCGCCACCCAGCTGTGCGAATACACGTCTTCAAATTTAGTAAGGGAACGGAAGCTTCCTTACCAACTGTCAATTTAATCTATGCAGCTAATTTCCACACTACAAACGCAACAGCAAAACCAACCAAGTACACTAAGCCTAACCACGTTAAGCTGCGTAATAGCAGGCTGTGCTTTATAGCAGGCTCTGAGCGTACAAGGCTAAAGTTAAGCCATGCAAAAACGGGGGTGGTTACAAAGGCCAGTGTCATGGCAAAGGTAAGCATGGGGCCAAGGGCTGATTTAAAAAATAAAATTACGGCCATGCCTGCAAGTGCTTGCAGTACAAGCCAAACATTTAAGCTATGTTTTGATTGCTTAAAGCCAAGTAATTTGTGCGACTCGTTAAGTGTGCGGGCGTAGCCGTCAAGCACGGTAAGTGTGGTACCAAACATACATAAAAAAGCAATGGCTGATACAAGCGGCCTTGCCCACTCGCCAATAGTCAGTGCGTACATATCAATAAGTTGTTTAGCAAAGGCTACACCGCCAAGCTCAATATTGCTGCTTTGCCCGTATTGCACCAACACGCCTAAACTAAAGAACACTAATGCTAAGCACGCTGTTAACCAGTAGCCTACGTTAAAATCGAACAAACCTTGGCTTTTAGACACTGTTTGCTGAGTTTGTTTTTCTTTTAGCCATAAAGAGCTAAGCGCTGAAATTTCAATGGGTGCTGGCATCCAACCCATTAACGCGACCATAAAACTCAGCATAGCCAACTCGTAAGGTGATGGACCCACATAGTCAGCAGGCGCCATTGGGCCGTTACTAAATGCAATAACCAGCGCAATAACAGTAGCTAAGGTTAATAACCCCATTATGCCTTTGGCCACGCTGTCGAGCGCTTTAAAGTGCCCTAACAATAAAATAGCTAAACACACACCGAGCAATATCCAACACAGTAGCGTAACTTCTATCACTATTGGCAGCGCATAATGCAGCAAACTTGCAGTCAGTAATAACACCCCTGCGGTATTAACTATGGCGGCAAGTATATTTAAGCCAATAAAACTATAAAAATAGACAGGCCCTTTATTTTTATAGCCTTCTACTAAACTGTTTTTGGTTGCCAAGGTGTATTCCATACCAAAGCGAAAAAAAGGATACTTTAATACGTTAACAACGAGAATTAGCCAAAACAATTGCCAGCCAAATAGCGCGCCAGCTTGAGTAGATGCAACTAAGTGAGAGCCGCCAATTGCGGCGGTTGCCATTAAGATACCGGGGCCTAATGCGCCCAACCGAGCTTTCCAAGATGTGTGTGTATGCTGCATTAATTTCTCAAATTATGTGTGTTATTCGTTCTGGTTATTAACTTTTATAATTAATAACACTGAAGGCTGCATAACTTACCTAAATTACAGGCAATAAAAAAGAGCCATAAGGCTCTTTTTTATAGTACTTTGGGACTAAAGCTTACTTTAGCTCCATCTCTTGGATGATCTCGTGTGCTATTTCTGGTGTTGTGCTTACAGGCTTTTCGTGTAAATTTGCTTTTATTTGCCCTTTTCGATGCTTTAGTGCTGCATCGAGTTTTTTAGCTGCGCTTGCAATTGCTGGGTACATAACTTCGTTTTCCCCTTTTACCGATATACGCGCACCTTCGTAATTTGTGCTAATTTCTGCTTGGATTTTATGATGCTCTTTAGACAATATAATGTCGAGTGCGATAAGTGATGGAAAGTGGCTCTCGATTTTTGAAAACTTTTCGTTGATATGCTCTCTAATAGAGTTAGTAACGTCTACATGGTGACCAGAAAGATTAATTTTCATAGGGTATCCTTTTATTTGTTACCTCATAAATAGTATTGGGGGCTATTTAGATTAACACAAGGAAAAAGCACTGATTTTTGAAAATAATTTGTTACTTAAACTGATTTAGATTATAAGTTGTGCAAACTTTATGCAAAGCCCATAGGGTATGGGCTTTCAGACGTCTAGCCTTTAGCGTTTAGTCTGTGTACGAACAGCAATAGTCAGCAAAATCACTCACTTTTACTTTAAAGCTTACGTTAGCATCTACGTTGAATGATTCGCCCGCGATAAATGTTTTCCACTCACTATCGCCAGGTAATAAAATATCCCACTGGCCGCCTAACAGCTCCATGAGTTCTTTTTTACTTGTATCAAATACAAATTCACCTGGCTGCATAAAACCTAATGTTTTGGTTGTGCCATCGTTAAATACCACGGTACGGCTCGATACTTTACCGTCAAAATATACATTGGCTTTTTTAATTACGCTTACATTTTCAAACTGAGACATCCTCACTCCTGCTGTATTATTTTATTTAATCGGCCACCACCTTGCCTGATAGGTCATAACCTTGCAAGAAAAGCGCTGTGAAAATTACTCATCTGAAATTGAAGCTTAAAAAGTACCACTGATTACAAGCAGTGCGATTCTTGCGGCTTGAGGTAACTACACCGCTTCAACTCAATCAGCAAATAAAAAAGCCCGCCCTGTTTTACACAGGGCGGGCTTTTAAATATTAAAGCAATTGATTAAAACAATGCGTTTGCTTTATTTACAATGTTTTCTACTGTAAAGCCAAAGAACTCAAACAGCTCGCCAGCAGGGGCAGACTCACCAAAGGTCGTCATACCTACTACTGCGCCATTTAGGCCTACGTACTTATACCAGTAATCAGCAATACCTGCTTCTACTGCTACGCGGCGTGTAACGGCTGCCGGTAGTACGCTTTCTTTGTACTGTGCGCTTTGCTCTTCAAATACATCAGTACATGGCATAGATACAACACGTACCTTTTTACCTTGGCTGCGAAGCTCCGCTGCTGAATCTTGTGCTAGTTGCACTTCAGAACCTGTTGCAATAATAATTAGCTCTGGGTTGCCGTCACAGCTAAGGATGTAACCACCCTTTTTAACATCTGCTAATTGCTGTGCGTCACGTGCTTGTTGCTCAAGGCCTTGGCGAGTAAAGATAAGCGATGTAGGGCCGTCTTTACGCTCAATAGCTTGTTGCCATGCAATTGCCGACTCAACTTGGTCACACGGGCGCCAGTTGTATAAGTTTGGCGTTAAACGCATGCTAGCAATTTGCTCTACCGGTTGGTGAGTTGGGCCGTCTTCACCTAGGCCGATTGAATCGTGAGTGTATACAAAAATGCTTGGTTGCTTCATTAGTGCAGCCATACGTACCGCATTTTTTGCGTACTCAACAAACATTAAGAACGTTGCACCATAAGGAATAAAGCCTTTATGAAGGGCAATACCATTCATAATGGCCGACATACCAAATTCGCGTACACCGTAGTAAACGTAGTTACCGCTTGCATCATCTGCAGTTAGCCCTTTTGAGCCATCCCAAATTGTTAAGTTTGAGCCAGCCAAATCGGCTGAGCCACCCATGAATTCTGGTAATAACGGGCCAAATGCGTTTAATGCATTTTGCGACGCTTTACGTGATGCAGGGTTGGCAGGGTTTGCTTGTAGTTGCTCTATGTATGCTTGAGATTTTTCAGCCCAATCGCCTGGAAGCTCGTTATTAATACGGCGCTTATACTCTGCTGCAAGCTCTGGGAATGCCTTTGCGTATGCTGCAAATTTTTCGTCCCAGCTAGACTCAAGCTGTTGGCCTTTTTCTTTGCTATCCCACTGTGCGTAAATATCAGCAGGAATTTCGAATGCATCGCCAGACCAGCCTAAAAATTCGCGAGACGCTTTAATTTCGTCATCACCTAATGGTGCGCCGTGACAGTCGTGGCTACCTGATTTATTAGGTGAGCCGTAACCTATCACTGTTTTACAACAAATTAGTGATGGTTTGTCGGTAACACTTTGAGCCTCTGCTATTGCAGCACTAACCGCATCACTGTCGTGGCCATCAACGTCACTTATTACATGCCAGCCGTAGGCTTTAAAACGTGCTGGTGTATCGTCGCTAAACCAACCTTCTACTTCACCGTCGATTGAAATGCCGTTGTCATCCCAAAAAGCCACTAATTTACCAAGGCCTAATGTGCCAGCAAGTGAACATGCTTCATGAGAAATACCTTCCATTAAACAACCATCACCCATAAATGCATAGGTGTAGTGATCAACAATGTCGTGGCCTTCACGGTTAAATTGTGCAGCAAGCGCTTTTTCAGCAATTGCCATACCTACCGCGTTTGTGATCCCCTGACCTAGCGGGCCCGTAGTAGTTTCAACTCCTGGTGCATAACCGTACTCTGGGTGGCCTGGTGTTTTAGAATGCATTTGACGGAAGTTTTTAATTTCATCAAGTGGTAAGTCGTAACCAGTTAGGTGCAATAGAGAATAGATAAGCATTGAACCGTGGCCGTTTGAAAGAATAAATCTGTCACGGTCAGCCCACTCTGGATTAGTTGGATTGTGCTTTAGATAATCGCGCCATAATACTTCTGCGATATCGGCCATGCCCATAGGGGCTCCAGGGTGGCCAGATTTGGCCTTTTGTACTGCGTCCATTGACAAGACGCGAATAGCATTTGCAAGTTCTTTGCGAGATGGCATGAATTCTCCTACCTTTATGTGTATTTGCGCGGGTACTTATGTGTTCGTTAATACCCTTAAGTAACTTAAGAGCTGTTATAGCAACCATTCTTACTTAATGTGGGTGCAGTGTGCAATTAAAAACCCCATAAAAATGGGCTATTATGAATATTTTTTAAGACCAAAAAGTTATTACTCATTTTATTTAGACGTCTAGGCGTAAAAACACTATGCAAGGTGTTTTGTTTTAGATAAAATACGCCCCTTAATTTTTTAGCGCTAATACCGACGTTTGTGAAGCGCAATATTTGTGAGCAGAAATACAATGGCAAAACATTTATTTACTTCTGAATCTGTTTCTGAAGGTCATCCGGATAAAATCGCCGATCAAATCTCTGATGCGGTACTTGATGCTATCCTAGAGCAAGACTCTCATGCCCGTGTTGCGTGCGAAACTTACGTAAAAACCGGTATGGTTATGGTTGGTGGTGAAATCACTACTAGCGCATGGGTTGATATTGAAGAAATTACACGTAAAACAGTACGTGAAATCGGCTACACGCATTCAGACATGGGTTTCGATGCAGACTCATGTGCTATTTTAAACACAATTGGTAAGCAGTCTCCTGATATAAACCAAGGTGTTGACCGTACTAGCCCAGAAGAACAAGGCGCTGGCGACCAAGGCTTAATGTTTGGTTACGCATGTAACGAAACAGAAGTACTTATGCCTGCACCAATAACTTACTCACACCGTTTAGTACAGCGCCAAGCGCAAGTACGTAAAAGCGGCGAACTTAACTGGTTACGCCCAGATGCAAAATCTCAAGTAACGTTTGCATACGAAAATGGCAAGCCAGTAGGTATTGATGCAGTTGTACTTTCTACTCAGCACGCTGAAGAAATTTCGCAAAATGATTTAGTAGAAGCCGTGATGGAAACCATCATTAAGCCGGTACTTCCTGCCGAGCTTATTACTAGCGCCACTAAATTTTTCATTAACCCAACGGGTCGTTTTGTAATTGGCGGACCAATGGGTGACTGTGGTTTAACAGGTCGTAAAATCATCGTAGATACATACGGTGGTATGGCACGTCACGGTGGTGGTGCTTTCTCTGGTAAAGATCCATCAAAAGTTGACCGCTCAGCTGCATACGCTGCACGCTACGTAGCTAAAAACGTAGTGGCTGCTGGCCTTGCTGATAAGTGTGAATTACAAGTGTCTTACGCAATTGGTGTTGCAGAGCCTACCTCTATCAGCGTTGAAACCTTTGGTACAAGCAAGCTTGAAGAAGGTCGTTTAATCGAGCTAATTCGCGAGCACTTTGACCTACGCCCTTACGGCTTAATTCAAATGCTTGACTTAGAGCGCCCAATTTACCAACCAACAGCGGCTTACGGCCACTTTGGTCGTGATGAATTCCCTTGGGAGCGTACAGATAAAGCAGACGCACTTCGCGCAGCTGCTGGCCTTTAAGCCAAAACGAATTAAATAATAAACGGCCCTTTTAAGGGCCGTTTTTATATCTAAAACAAAAGTTAATAATGAGTTTTAGCGAGCCCTCGAATTACTTACTGTTTTAGGTATATACTCTTTGCATAATAAAAGCTTAAGGGATAAGTAAATGGCCAATAATTTTCGCGTTATGTTTGTAGGGCTCGCTGAGGGCACTGAGGCTAAAACAGCCTGCGTTAATTTAGCAAATAAACTAAAAACGTCTGAAGATAAAGTAACTCAGTTTTTTAACGGCAAACCACTCTTTGCACCTAATAATAAAGACAAAGCCCTAAAGCAAGCCAAATTACTCGCAAGCCTCGGCATTAAAAGTAAATTACAAGCCACTGGTGAGCAGCCTCCTCAAAGCCCTAGTGCAGCTAGTCAGCGCGACGAACGGATTTTTGATGCCCTTGACTACATAACAAGCAGCCTGATCCGCCTAGAAGAAAAGCTAGAAGAGCTAGAGCAAAGGCTCCCAATCAATGAGCTAAAAACCCCTACAGACGAAAGCGATGAGTGGCAAGAAGATGATCTAATGCTCGACGAGCAGCTCGATGAACCTGTAAAAACGCGTAGCAATACTTTATTATATTCACTGATTGCCACCGCCGTTTTACTACTGATTGTGCTTGCTGTTTACTTAGCTTTTCCTGATTTAGTGTCTATTTAATCGAAGGTGCGTAATTACAATGAGCAATAAACGTACACACATACGCCAATCTATTCGCCAATTACGCAATAATCTATCAAAAAAACAGCAAGAAAAAGCCGCTGCACAGCTAAAGTTGAATTTTACTCAACAGCTAAACAGCGATAAAACAGCTTCAAAAAAACAGATAGCCATTTACTTTAGTAACGATGGAGAACTGGATACTTCATTGTTAATTAATGAGTTATGGCAACAAGACCATACCCTTTACTTACCCGTCATACACCCATTTAACGGGTCTACTTTGCTGTTTCAACGCTATGAAAAAAACTCACCCATGAGGGCAAATCGCTATGGTATCTTGGAGCCTAAGCTGAACTGCTCTCAAATATGCCCATTATCTGATTTAGATTACCTACTGATGCCACTTGTTGCATTTGATAACCAAGGTAACCGATTAGGAATGGGGGGGGGATTTTATGATAAAACACTGGCGCAATTACACGCATATAATTGGCAAAAACCGCAACTTATTGGCTTAGCACATAACTGCCAAAAAGTAGATGCACTGCCAATTGAATCGTGGGATGTACCACTTAAAACCATTATTACTCCCGATAAAATTTATCACTGGTAATAAATACCCACTACACATTTGATATATGAGCATAACAATGACGCAAGACGAATTAAAAAAGGCAGCTGCGTGGGCTGCACTCGAGTTTGTAAAAGAAAACACCATTGTTGGTGTAGGCACAGGCTCTACTGTAAATCATTTTATTGATGCCCTAGGCACAGTAAAAGACACCATAACAGGTGCGGTATCAAGCTCTGAAGCTTCAACAGCGCGCCTACAAGCGTTAGGTATTGAAGTATTTGAACTAAACGATGTAGATGCGCTTGATGTTTATGTAGATGGCGCAGATGAAATTAATGCCCAAAACGAAATGATCAAAGGCGGCGGCGCAGCACTTACCCGCGAAAAAATAGTCGCAGCCGTTGCAAAACAGTTTGTGTGTATTGTTGATGACACAAAATTAGTAGATACATTGGGCGACTTCCCACTTCCGGTAGAAGTTATACCAATGGCACGCAGCTACGTTGCACGTGAATTATTAAAACTTGGTGGCGACCCTGTGTACCGCCAAGGCGTAGTAACCGATAACGGTAACGTTATTTTAGATGTACACAATTTAAGTATTAGTAATGCCAAGCAACTTGAAACACAAATTAATTCAATTGTTGGCGTAGTTACCAACGGCCTATTTGCAATGCGCGGCGCTGATAAAGTCATTATCGGCACTAAAAATGGGCCACAAATTAAATAGGATGAGGTTATGAGTAAGGTATCGTTAGCAAAAGACAAAATTAAAATTCTCTTGCTTGAAGGTGTTCACCAAAGCGCAGTAGAAACGCTTAAACGTAATGGTTACAGCAACATCGACTACGTAAAAACATCCTTACCTGAGGACGAGCTAAAAGAACGCATTAAAGATGTGCACTTTGTAGGACTTCGTTCTCGTACTCATATTAACCAAGCTGTATTAGAGTCGGCTGAAAAGCTAGTAGCAATTGGTTGTTTTTGTATTGGTACTAACCAAGTTGACTTAAACGCAGCGCGCGAGCGCGGTATTGCGGTATTTAACGCACCGTTTTCAAACACGCGCTCTGTAGCTGAGCTTGTACTTGGCGAAATACTATTACTATTACGTGGTATTCCACAGCGTAATGCAGCAGCGCACCGTGGCGGCTGGTTAAAAACAGCAACCGGCTCGTTTGAAGCGCGCGGTAAAACGCTTGGGATTATTGGTTACGGCCACATTGGTACGCAGCTAGGTATTATGGCTGAAAACATTGGGATGACTGTGGAATATTACGACATTGAAGATAAGCTATCTTTAGGTAATGCAACACAAATTCATAACCTAACACAGCTATTACAGCGCGCTGATATTATTAGCTTACACGTTCCAGAAACACCGCAAACTAAAAACCTGATTGGCACGGCTGAACTTGCAGTAATGAAACAAGGCTCAATACTAATTAACGCTTCACGCGGTACTGTGGTAGATATTGATGCACTTGCCGAAGCACTTAGCGAGAAAAAGCTAAGCGGCGCTGCTATTGATGTATTCCCTATTGAGCCAAAATCTAACGAAGAAGAATTTGTATCGCCACTGCGTGAATTCGACAACGTTATTTTAACGCCGCACATTGGTGGTTCTACCCAAGAAGCGCAAGAAAACATTGGTATTGAAGTAGCCGGTAAATTAGCTAAATACTCAGATAATGGCTCAACTATTACCGCTGTTAACTTCCCTGAGGTTTCGCTACCAGAGCTTGCTAATCGTAGCCGTTTATTACACGTGCACCACAACCGCCCAGGTGTACTTACGCAAATTAACCAAGCGTTTGCCCAGCACGGTATTAACATTGCCGCTCAGTACTTACAAACTGATGAATCAATTGGTTATGTAGTTATTGACGTAGATACCGATCAGTCAGAAGTTGCTCTTAAAGAGCTAAGCGCAGTAGAAGGGACAATTAGAGCGCGTATTCTTCACTAAGCTGCTACCAGCTGAAATAATAAAAGCCGTACTTGATTAATCAAGTACGGCTTTTTTGCATTAAGCTGGCAGCTGAGAGCAGTTCGCTATTACTCGCCTTTAACTTCTAAATTAACAAATTTAACTAGCTCTTCTGGCTGGCCAGCTAACATCATTATTTGCTGGTTTACTTCCATCATGGTTTTACCTTCAGGCAATTTTGCCGATATGCTTAATGAGTTTAAACCTTTGGCAAAATCAGTCAGCGCCTGTGCAATTTCTTCAGTTACGGGGGCTTGCTGTAACTGTTGCTGTAGCGTCATTTGCATTTGCTCAAGCGTCATACCTTGTTTTTCAAGCTCGCCAACAAATAGCTCTTTTAATTTGCCTTGGTTATTAAGCACTAAATTAATATTTCGTGGCTCAAGCTTACTCATCGCTTGCATCACTAAGGTTTGCTGTTGTAACTCTTGCTCGTACGTAAGCGGCGCGTCACCAGCTTCTTGTTGCGCTTTGCTTATAGCAAGGGATGCGTCCATTAATGCTTTAGAATTAGCAAGGCCTACATCCATATTAAAACTAGCAATATCTTTTGCATCGAGTTTTAAAACCACATCGCTGTCGCCAGATTGCTCATCGTAATCGAGCGATGAGCTTAAGTCGTAACTTGCAGAGGCAAGCATTTCGTTTGTATCAGCAGGTAGTTTTGCTACAAAGTCTTTATCGAACTGAAAGCTTTTTACTGTAAACGATGTATGTGGCGATATTTTATCGGTTTCGTAACCGGTTACTTCAATACTTTGAATATGTGCTACGTTCTCACCTTCAGGGCTAATTACTTCCATGTTAGTAATTTCAACACTTTGTGAAATAACACTTGCCGATAAACCCGCGTATTTAAATGTTGCACCGGTTTGATCGCTCACTAAAGCAAGTTGCTTGTCTACTTCGGTGCGTACTTCTTGGGTTGCTACATAGTTTGCGTAGCTAACACCACCCACACCTGCTGCAACAATGGCTATGGCTATTACGAGTTTTTTCATGTTATTTCCTTATTCTGTTCTTTGTATAAATTGTGTTATGCCGAATCCGCATAATTAAGTATTATTGCGAGTTGGTATTAGCTCAAGAGTAACATTGCATGGCAATCCCTGTAAGCGTTAATTAATTAAACTAAGTAGCTCATGCACTGTTTTTACAGGCGTAATTTTAGCCCCCAGCCCTTCCATCGATTTATGGTAATTACGAAATGGAATAAATATTTCGGTAAAACCATGCTGCGCCGCTTCTTTAACTCGCGGCACACCACTGTCAATTGGGCGCACGTCGCCGTTTAAGCTAAGCTCTCCCATAATGCAGGTTGTACGCGGTACAACAAATTCGTTTAAGCTGCTTAAAAGCGCAGTCACTAACGCTAAATCAATACAGGTTTCTGTTTCATCAATTCGTAAGCCGCCCACAATATTAAAAAACGTATCGTGGAATATTTTAGTTTTGGTGTGTTTACGTAAAATACCAGTAAGCATTTTTATACGGTTCATGTTTAAACCTACACACACACGCTGCGGAAATTCAGCTTCGGTTTCGGTAGTTAAACATTGTATTTCGAGCAATAAGTTACGGTTACCCTTTCGAATACAGGTAATAGTAGAGCCTGGTGATTCAGTACTTGATCCTGATAGAAAAATCTCACTAGGGTTATCTACACTCAACATGCCCCTTTCGCACATTTTAAAAATACCCACGGTATCAATATCACCAAAACGGTTTTTGTTAGCTCTAAGCGTACGTACTTGTCCATCATTCGTATCTATATGCAGGAGCGCATCAACGATGTGTACTAATGTTTGCGGCCCTGCAATTTCGTTGTTTTTATTTACATGGGCAATAATAAACATAGTGACATCGTTTTGCTTACAGTATTGTGTAAGCGCTTGCGCGGCACTTTTTACTTGCGAAGGCGAACCTGGGCTGCCGTTGGCGGTATCGGTTACAACCGCTTGAATAGAATCGATTACTGCAAACTTAATTTTGTTTTTATCAAGTTCTTCAATAATGGTTTCTACGCTGGTTTCGGACAGTAAATAGAGTTCATCGGCGTTATAGTTAAGCTTTAAGCGGTTTACACGGTTTTTAAACTGCGACAGCGACTCCTCAGCGGTACAATAAAGCGATGGCATACGCTGCGACATTCTGGCAACTAAGTCAGATAAAAGCGTTGTTTTACCCGCCCCTGGGTCACCTGAAATAATATTTACCGAGCCTGTGGTTACGCCGCCGCTTAATACACGGTCCAACTCGCCAATTTCAGTAAGCTGTTTTTCGGCCTCAGTGGTGGCAACATCATCAATTTTTTTAGAACCGCCACCAATGCCGCCAGCATAACCACCAACGGTTGCTCGCGCAGCGGCTTTTTTACTTTGCCCTGCAGAGGGTTTAAATTCTGCTAACGTGTTCCACGCACCACAGCGACACTGACCTTGCCAACGTTGATAGTTCATACCACACTCTGTACAAACAAATTCTACTTTTGCCGCTTTAGCCATTTATAACCTTACCTACTATTGTTTGATTTAAGATATTTTCACTTAATTATTTATTTTATCATGGGTGCGCTACTTAGCAGCGCTATATTACCAAAACACGTTAGGAACCATATTAGAAACAGACGCATACAGTTTTCTCTTTTACTTTAAGTTAGGGCATACTTATTGCTTTTAAATACTTTAAAGTAACTTGCCAACAAATTGGCATTTAACACATAATAACAAGAGTTAAACTGTACTTACACGAAAAATCGTACCTATATTAATAACATAGCGCGATGTTACGTTTATTGAAGTTTTCAAATAAATGGACTTTACAGTATACCAACTTTTCAATTAGACGGTGACGATTTATAAATGGCTGACGACATACTGCTCAAACACGAAGACCTCGTAAATGAGCTAAAAACCTATTTAGGTAACGCAAAGTTCGACCAAATTTTCAAATCTAAAACGGCCGGTTTAACTAAGCCTGAGCAATTTTTGATGAAAATGGAAATGTCGCGGCTTTCTCAGCCTGTTGCCCGCTTTGTTGACTTACGAGGCTTAGTAACTGGCCAAGTGCGCCCATATGAGCACAATGGTAAACAACACTTTATGGATGACACCGCCATAGAAGTATTTGAAACAGCCCTTAAACAACACGGCGGCTATACATTAGCGGTATACGAAGCGGTAATGAACACCGAAAACAACCATCGCGTACTACAAAAGCAAGCGCAAGAGCAAAGTGATACACAAGTTGAAAACGACACTCTAACTACCAGCGTAATAAAATTTGCCTCTTATGAAAGCCGCTCTGAGGAGCGAATGAACTACTCGATTAAAGTTAAAATTGAGTACAACGATAAGAAAAATATTGCAGCTAGCACTTCAGATATTTCTTTAAGTGGCTGTAAAATTAAGCTTTCTACCCGCCAAGTTATTAAAAAAGGGCAACTTATTGCCATGCGTTTAGTCGGCCTTGAGCAAGACTTTGAGCTAGGCCTTAAAAATGGTATTCAATATGAAGTGGTCGCTGTTGAAAACATATCTCGTGAATATAATCATATCCGCCTAAAACGTACCTACATTGAAAACAATGAGAAGTTTGACGAATTTTTAGAAAGCTTTATCCATGGTAATAAACGCCGCTATAAAGTTAATTTAGATAACACCCTTGATGCTGTTGTCTCGAAGGGTTATGAGCAATATTATATTCCGCGCGTTACCTCCTTATACGTATTTTTAAGCAAAAAAGGCGAGCAAATAGTCCCAAGCTTGAGCCTGACAACTGAAAATAATATTTTTATTCAGCGCTATTTTACTGATGAAAGAAAAGTACCCTGCTTATATAGCATTTTGAATAATCAACGTATTAGTCAAATGCTTAGCCAAGTAACCGCCGTAAAAGAAGAGTACCTATATACCTTTACACATGTATCTGCAGGAAAAATTTATTATTACTCAGCCACTCGCACAGAGCTTAATAACAACCCCAAATTAAAAAATCTATTTTTAGGATTCGGCAGTCAAAAAGACAGCTGGCAATGTTTTAAGCTACAAGTTATGCCAAGCCACCCAGATGACTCGTTTATTCCGTTATCGCTGCCTAATTCGGCGGGTAAAAACATTGAAAAACTAAATAAACCGCCATCGCCCCGCGTGTCAGGCCTTATAAAAGATGTGAAATACATTGCGGTTTTAACCGCCATTGGTAATAGCGAAGAACAAGCGCATTATAAAAAATTACCGTTTGATAAAGCGATAGTTAACCAACTTAAGCATTTTGGCCATGCTAAACATAACAAACCGCCATATTTAGATATTGTTGCACTAGAGTATGTAAACTTACGCTCTCACAAACGTTACTTATATAAAACACCCGCTTTAGTTACCTTTGAGGATAAGCAGTACCAGGCCCATTCTCGGGATTTTTCGGTTATGGGTTTACAGCTAGAATCATCCGTTCCGGTTAGCTTTAAAAAAGGCGATATTGTTTTACTGTCGTTCCCCGATTTACAAAAAATAACTAAAAAGCATAATTTGAGTGAGCTTAAATACGAAGTAATGGCAATTAGTAAGTCCTTAACAACCATTAATTTAAAAGCCAATAGAGTGGCAGACTTACCGCATGCTGGGGTTAACTTTTTTACCCAATTAATTGAAAGTAATAAAGATAAACTAAAAGTATCTGAAGAGGCGCCTAAAATAGAGGGCCTTTCTACTGCACTTAGAAATATGGTGACAAAAAGCGTTTGCCAATTCCCGCTTTATTTACATAAAGAAGCAAGCCACTTTATTTCAGGTGCCATAGGTTTTGGTTTATATGCCAGCCCTATCCACGTGATTTTACAAAATTTTGGCTTATTAAATAACAAAACAGATTTAAGCCATATATTAACGCAGCAACAAATTATTGATGTGATCACCCCAAGTATTAAAGACCGAAGTCGACAAGATCCGCCTTTACCATTTACTCTCGTGATTAACTTTGACCCTAAACAGGACAGTATTGAAAAGGCCGTTACAAGCCAATGCGTTCTAGGCGAAAACTATTCAAGCTTTAATGAGCAAATTAGCGCAGGCGTTAAATCTGAGCTGGTATTTGTTATGCGCTTGTACTTATCTCGTACCGGCCGCCCAGATACAGACTATCTATCAAACGAGCTTAAATATGTAAGCCAATACGCAATGCACAAAGCAAAAGACATAGAAGAAGCACTATGGGCAGTATCTGGAGTGGGTGATATTGTAGATATAACCGACGAAGCGCTTAGCCATTTAGAGTTAGATCAAAAGCAGGTCGCTCAAATGGGCCGTAGAAAACTGCTGTGGTTAAACCGCTTGCGCTAAGCGGCTTAATACCAATCCGCAATAATACTTAATCATTTTTAGGGGCTAAACGTGTCGCTATCTGCGTTAAAAAATTCTCATTTAGAATAACTAAATAGCGAATTTTTTGCCTTGCTATCAACACGTTTTTCCATCCTCAAAATAGATCACTTGATTATGCGAATTGGTATAACTTATTTTAGCGGATATTCTCAGGTTACTTTTTTAAAGGAATTGCCAACATATACAGCAATTGCAATAAAGAACCCTGACATATAGCGGCTTGAGCCTGCTCCACCACCTTTGGCTTACCATGTACAGCAACACCTAACCCTGCTTTTTCCATCATTAGCAAATCGTTTGCGCCATCGCCAATGGCTACCGTTTGCGTATTTTCTAAGCCCAACTTTTGTTGCAGCGTTTCTAAAATAACCGCTTTTTGCTGCGCATCAACAATAGTACCAGAGACCTTACCGGTGAGCTTATCGTTTGCAAATTCAAGTACATTAGCATGTACTTCATCTAAGTTAATAAGCTGTTGCACACGCTCTGCAAAAGGAACAAAACCGCCTGATGCGATGGCTAGATACCAGTGATGCTGTTTTAATATTTGGCATAACGCTTTAATACCTGGCATTAATGGCAAAGTACTTTTTAAGCCGTCTATTAAGCTTTGCTCTATACCTGCTAACTTTGCAACACGCTGATTTAAACTTTCGCTAAAATCTAGTTTGCCCGCCATTGCGAGTGCGGTCACAGAGGCCACATCGTCATAAACATCAGCTAAACGCGCAATTTCGTCTATGCACTCTATGGTGATGGCGGTGGAGTCCATATCCATAACCAATAAGCCTGGTTTATATAAGTTTGGCGGCGTAATGACTTGTACTAGCTGAAAATCAAGCGTGTTTGCAAACTCCCCTAGCGCAAGCGGATTAATTTTTTTATCAGCTTCAGGGCTATAAAAACACAAAGCTGGTGCTAAGCCTAAGTCAGGCTGATACTGGCATACAGCGGTTACATTAAGTTCGTGCTCTTTTAAAAACTTGATGATACTGGTTACATGCGTTAGTTCAAAATCACCGGCAAACGCAATACTAAATATCCCAACGGTTTTATCTGGTAGTGTTTGAGCGGGAATAAAATGCCCATCATTGTAATCAAACCATGTGTTTAGCGTTAAAGAGTGTAATGCTTGCTCAGCAGCTGGCTGTGCCATGTTCATTTGCGACATGGGTTCTCCGTGTTTGTTATTTATTTTTCTAATTTTGCGTATCAATTAGGGGATTCATAACGCTAAATTCGCCATTGAGGTAGATTTAAGGTTATAGTTACTATAGTTGTAACATCAAATCAAAATGCTGTCAGTAGCATATACGGTGACTATGAAAAATAACCATATAAAAAGCCCTTTATCTGCATCACAAAGAAAGCGAATTATTCGCTTATTATTGGCTGCGGGCTGTTTTGTATTACTGAGCTTTGTAGGTGTTAACAGTAGCTTTGAAAGCCACCAACTACTTTATAATAGTGCCGATAATACTGCCAAAAGCTTAGCCCGATTTATGGCACTTAATGCTAAAGAGCCATTGCTTGCTAAAAACAAACCACAACTTAATGCGTTGTGTAACGATATAAGTAAAGACGAGTTTGTACTTTCAGCCACAATATACGATCAGCAAGGTGTGCTTATAGCCAGCAGTGATCATTGGCAGTCGCATCATGTATATGGCCAATTACCAGAGTCGACTCCTGGTATAAGTAAGCTAAAAACCCCGTTTGTCGAGCCTGTTGTAAGTGATATAGACAAGCCTCTTGGTTTTGTCTCTATTACCTATTTAACCCGTGCGGCGATATCAGACAGCCACAATCATTTTCATGATTTAGGCAGGCAAGTTTTGTTAATGCTAGTTATTGCGTGTATTTTTACTTGGCAGCTAGGGCGTGCACTAAAGCGCTGGCAGGTAAACCGTTATATGCAAAAAACCTCAGAGCAAGAGTCGTAAAGCTGCTTAGCAAGCGCCTCTTTATCGCTACATTGTTTTAAACTACATACTACGTTAAACACATTTGGAATGTGTAGTGGCGTATTAATTTCACCTTGGTGACCGCTAAGTGGCATTGAGGGCGAGTCGGTTTCGAGCACTAAGTGTTGTGGCTCAATTTGAGCAATGACATTACGGGTTTTAGCTGCTCGCTCGTATGTTATAACCCCACCTACCCCTAATTTAAAACCTTGTTTAATGTAATAGTGTGCTTGCTGGAGTGATCCCGAAAACGCATGTATCACCCCACCATATTTTGGCTTACAACGTTTGAACGATTGCGCAATTAAGTCATGGCTTTGCCTGTGGTGCACAATAAGCGGTAAATTTAGCTCATTAGCAATCGTTATTTGCTGCTCAAATAACCGCGTTTGTTTTGCAAGGTTTTCAATACTTCTATCGAGCCCACACTCACCTATTGCCACCAGCTGATTTTTGTTGGCTTTTGCAAAGTCGAATAACTGCGCTAAGTGAAGTTCTTTATGATCATCTAAAAAGTAAGGGTGGAGCCCTGCAGCTATATGCACTTGTGGGTATTCGCTTTTAAACTCAATTAGCTGCTTAGATTGCGCCAAGCTAATGCCTGGCACTATAAAGCGCTCAACGCCCTTTGCCACACATTCTTTTATAAGTGATTCACGCTCTGCGTCAAACTCATTAAAATCAAGATGGCAATGGGAGTCTATAAACTTCACAAGCGTAGCTTCTTAAGGGTTTAAACGTGTCACTTGCCAGCTATTATCGTCTTGGCGCTGGTACATAAAGCGGTCATGTAAACGGTGTGCGCCACCTTGCCAAAACTCTATTTTTGTAGGTACTACGCAATAGCCGCCCCAAAAGTCAGGCAATGGGATTTCACCTTTGGCAAACTTGCTCTTCATATTGGCAAAGGTTTCCATAAGTACTTTTCGCGACGACACGGGCCTGCTTTGCGCTGAAGCCCAGGCCGCTAATTGGCTTTCTTTAGGGCGTGATAAAAAGTATTTTGCCACGGCTGATGTAGGTAATGGTTTAGCCTCGCCGTACACAATCACTTGGCGCTCCATATGGTGCCACGGAAAATGCAACGATATTTTATTATTACCTTTTAGCTCTTGTGCTTTACGAGAGCCCGTATTAGTAAAAAATACAAACCCGTTATCATCAAGGTGTTTTAACAGCACAATACGCTGCGAAGGTTGCCCAGTTTCATCAACCGTTGCCACAACCATAGCCGTTGGATCAGGAATATTACTGCCCACAGCATGCTCAAGCCACGCTTCAAATTGTTTGAATGGATCATCTTGCAAGTTATCTTCGCTTAGCGCGTCTTGCAGGTATTCACGGCGGATATCTTCGAGTTTCATAAACAAATCCTTCTAAAGAGCTATCAGCTATCAGCTATCAGCTATCAGCTATCAGCTATCAGCTATCAGCTATCAGCTACAAAATTGATGCACCTATAGGAGACGTCAAGTATAAACACCTAACATTATCTGCAAGTGTAGAAGTGCTAGCAAGGCGGTAGAACTATTTATGCCAAGGAGCATACAATTAGTATGTGACTTAGGCTAAAAAAGCACAACAACGCAGTCAAAGCGAACTACACGCAGCAGACGTTCACCTATGTAGTTTAGCCTAAGACAAGGCGTCTAATCCGGCTTATCCCTATGAGCATACGGTTTGTATGTGATTAGGGTAAGTCGGATTAGATAACGCAGTATTAGGTTAAAATACGACGGTGATTACATTTGCTCCATGACTTCAATGCCAAGTAAGTCCAATCCAGTTTTCAGCGTATCTGCCACTAAATTACACAACACTAAACGGCTATCACGTACGCTTGGCTCTACGCCTTCTTTAAGTACTGGGCAGGCTTCGTAGAATGTCATGTATAAGCTAGCTAGTTCGTACAAGTACCCACATAATACGTGTGGAGTGGCTTCATTGATCATTAAATCAAGGACTTCTTCAAGCTGTAGCAGTTTAAGCGCTAGCGCTTTTTCTTGTGGCTCTGTAATAGCTACATCAGCATTTAGCGTAGCGGCATCTACACCTGATTTACGGAAAATACTGCGTACACGAGTATAAGCATATTGTAAGTAAGGTGCTGTAGCGCCTTCAAAGCTTAACATGGTGTCCCAGTTGAATATGTAATCGCTGGTACGATGCTTAGACAGATCAGCATATTTAACGGCGCCAATACCTACTTTACGCGCAATTTCACTGCGCTCATGATCCGATAAGTCTGATTCACGCTCTGCTAATTTTGCTGCTGCACGGCTAATCGACTCTTCAAGTAAATCAGCAAGTTTAACAGTGCCACCGGTACGGGTTTTAAATGGTTTACCATCGGCGCCCATCATGGTGCCAAATGGGCAAAACTCATAGCTTGTTTCATCGCGTAAAAGGCCTGCTTTACGTGCGGTAAGCTCTACTTGGTTAAAGTGAAGGCTTTGACGTGCATCAACAAATATTAAAATACGCTCAGCGCCTAAGGTATTTGAGCGATAGTTACACGCGGCTAAATCGGTGGTTGCATATAAAAAGCCGCCGCCAGATTTTTGCACGATAAACGCAGATGGCTCGCCATCTTTATTTGCAAGTTCATCTAAAAACACCACTTGTGCGCCTTGCGACTCCACAGCTATGTTTTTATCTTTTAATAGGCTAATAATATCGTTAAGCTCACTGTTGTAAGCACTTTCAGCCATAATATCGTCTTGAGTAAGCGTTACATTTAGACGTTTGTAAACCTCTTCAGAGTGCTTAACAGAGGTTGCTATAAATAGCTTCCATAGCTTTTCACAGTGCGCGTCGCCACCTTGTAGTTTAACAACGTAATCACGGGCTTTATCGGCAAAGCCTTCTTCATCGTCAAAACGTTTTTTAGCATCGCGGTAAAATGTTTCTAAATCAGCAAGCGCTACCGACTCTAAGTCTACGCCTTGACTAATTTGATCTTCTAAATGCGCAATTAGCATACCAAACTGTGTGCCCCAATCGCCCATGTGGTTTTGACGAATGACTTTATCGCCTCTAAATTCAAGCGCACGTACAATGGCATCACCAATAATGGTTGAACGCAAATGGCCTACGTGCATTTCTTTTGCAAGGTTAGGCGATGAGTAATCTACCACAACAGTTTGCGGTTCAGCGTGCTCGTTTACAGCCAGTTTTGCATCGCTGTTTGCTGCTTTTACACTGTTGGCCAAAAACTCAGGCTTTAAATGAATATTAATAAAACCTGGGCCGGCAATTTCTGTTTTTTCAGCAATCTCGGTTACATCTAGGTTATCAATAATTTTTTGTGCAAGCTCGCGTGGGTTGCTTTTCATTTTTTTAGCGGCGCCCATTGCACCATTAATTTGGTAATCACCAAATTGTGGACGTGTGCTTTGTGTAACTGCTGGGTTTGTGTCTTCAGGTAAGCCTGCTGCAGTCATGGCGGCAATGGCTTTTTCTACCAAGATAGTACGAATGTTCATTATATTATTTACCTTTGTAAGCCCGCTAAAGCAGGCTTTCAGTTAACTTTAGTCAGTCAATTCTAGTTTTCGCGCGTATGGCTAAATGTTACGTCTGGGTAACGCTCTACCGATAGATTAAGGTTTACACGGCTCGGCGCTATGTAAGTTAAGTTATCGCCACCATCGAGTGCTAGGTTGCTTTCGCACTTGCGTTTAAACTCTTCAAACTTTTTAACATCATCACAGTGTACCCAACGCGCAGTATTTACGTTTACGCCTTCATAAATAGCATCTACGTTGTACTCTGCTTTTAAACGCGCTACAACTACGTCAAACTGAAGCACACCTACCGCGCCCACAATCAAATCGTTATTAATAAGTGGTCTAAATACCTGAACTGCGCCCTCTTCAGATAGCTGTACTAAGCCCTTTAATAACTGCTTTTGTTTAAGCGGATCTTTTAATCGAATACGACGAAATAGCTCAGGGGCAAAGTTAGGAATACCACTAAATTTTAGCTTTTCGCCTTGCGTAAAGGTATCACCAATTTGAATCGTGCCGTGGTTGTGTAAACCAATAATGTCGCCCGCGAATGCATCTGCTGCGCGCTCACGATCGCCTGCCATAAAGGTTACCGCATCAGAAATACTTATTTGTTTACCAATACGCACATGGTTCATTTTCATGCCTTGGCTGTATTTACCCGATACAATACGCATAAAGGCAATACGGTCACGGTGTTTAGGGTCCATATTGGCCTGAATTTTAAACACAAAACCAGTAAAGTTTTCTTCTGTTGCAACAACTTGGCGATCATCTGTTTCGCGTGGCAATGGCGTTGGTGCCCACTGCGTTAAACCATCAAGCACATGGTCTACACCAAAGTTACCAAGGGCTGTACCAAAGTACACGGGCGAAAGCTCACCCGCTAAAAACAGCTCAAGATCAAACTCGTTAGAGGCACCTATTACTAGCTCTAGTTCTTCACGTAATTGTTCAGCGAGCTCTTCACCAATGGCAGTATCAAGCTCTGGGTTGTCAAGGCCTTTAACTGTACGTACTTCTTGAATAGTATGACCTTGTCCTGTTTTATATAAAACCGCCTCGTCATTATGAATGTGGTAAACACCTTTAAACTCTTTACCACAACCAATTGGCCACGTAATAGGCGCACAAGCAATATTTAGCTCTGTTTCTACTTCATCAAGTAGCTCCATTGGGTCACGAATATCACGGTCACACTTATTCATAAAGGTAACAATTGGCGTGGTTCGTAGGCGCGTAACTTCCATTAGTTTACGGGTACGGTCTTCTACACCTTTTGCGGCATCAATAACCATTAAACACGAGTCTACCGCGGTCAATGTACGGTAAGTATCTTCTGAGAAGTCTTCGTGTCCAGGGGTATCAAGTAAATTAACTAGCGCATTGTTATATGGAAACTGCATTACAGAGGTAGTAACCGATATACCACGCTCTTTTTCCATTTCCATCCAATCAGACTTCGCATGCTGATTAGAGCCACGGCCTTTTACAGTACCGGCTTTTTGAATCGCTTGTCCGAACAAAAGTACTTTTTCGGTGATGGTTGTTTTACCAGCATCCGGGTGCGATATAATTGCAAAAGTCCTTCGCTTGCTAATTTCGTTGATAATATTCTGGTCTGCCATTAATAAGTTCTTTTAGTTTGATGCCAAGTTACATGCATAACATTAAGTGTATGCAAGGCAACCCGTTAAGTTGATCGTTATTAACTGGGCTTTGAGCAATTTAGTGTGAATAAATTGACTACAATTAACGCCATATAGCTAATTTTTTAATAGTGGCAATTGTAACAGGAGTCGGTATAAAAGTGTGCTATCTAACTTAAAAATATCTTGGCTCTGTCTATTTACTATTTTAGGGGGCCAGCTAACTCTAATTTAATTGGTAGATACATTAGGTTTTAATAATGATGTTTTCACTTCAAGTACATAAATAGGGTAACTTTTAAACCTTTACAGGTAACTTAAAGTGTCAAGAATATAAAAGCCTCCTTAGCAATAGCTTATTAACACCCCATAGATTTAAATGTCATATTTTCACCCTAAATTAACGCTAATCGGCCTCTGCTTCTTGAGAATTAAATCTGTAACGCATATCATTGATAGATTGCACGGAGGATAAGTAGTTTGGTCATGAAAACCAGTAAGTTAAGCATTCGATTATTATGGTATATAACTCCGCTTGTTATATTGCCTTTGTTGTTTTTAGGTGGTTTTACATTAACTAACGTAACTAACTCAACACAAAAGCAGGCTGATCTTATAATGAGTCGCTTTGTTGAGCAGCAACAGCAAAAGGTTTTCAACTACATAGACTCGTTCCATTCAACAGCAAAACTACTATCTACCTCGCCTGTTTTAAACGACTTTTTATCTAACGACATTCATGCTGATGGCAGCTATACCCGCCGCTTAGGGGCACTCATGGATGTTTTTGCCAGTTACAGTGAAGCCTACCCAGATATCATTAGTATTAATTTAGTGTCGGCCAGTGGTAAAAGTGACGCGTATTATTCTAATAACTTAACAACCGCACCGCAGTCATACCCCTTTTTTAAGCAAGTACTGCAAAGTAATTTGCGCCAGCAACAATTTATGGTGCAAAACAGCGACGGCACCACCAACTTATTTTTTGTACAACGCGTACAAAGTGTTGATTACTATTTAAAACGCCCACAACAACTTGGCTTTATAGTATTGCAAGTTGAGCCCTCTATATTAAACACCAGTATTTTAGAGGCCCCTTATAACAACACCCTTAATTTACTACTGACTAACGATGGGCAAATTTTATTTAGCTCAGACTACAGCTTACGCGGGCAATATATTACCGAGTACGAGCTTGATCAGGTTCACAACTTGGCAGATGTAGGCACCCTTTCGACTATTGAGCTTTCGAGCATAGACAAAATAGAAAGAATGATATTTGCCGTGCAAATGAGTGGTGGCTATTACTTTGTTTCAACTATTCCAAAAGGCGTGCTTTATCAATCAGGTAAGGCAATTAGCTTAATTACAGGCTTAATTGTGATTATTTCGGTGATCACCCTGCCTATTCTTATTTTTGTGGTTGTGCGTAATTTACTGCTAAACCCCATTGAGCTTTTAGGGGCCGCTAGCCACCGCGTAGGCGATGGTGATTTATCGGTAAATTTACCTGCTCATACCAATGATGAAGTTGGGGTGTTGTTTAACGATTTTAACCACATGATTAACCAAATTAGACATTACCAAGAGCAGCTAGAAGAATATAAACATCACCTAGAAGACAAAGTCGAAAGCCGTACTAAAGCGCTCGAAGCGATGAACAGCCAGCTTGAACTTGCCATAGCTCAAGCAGAGCAAGCCAACCAGCTTAAAAGCCGTTTTTTAGCAAATATGAGTCACGAGATTCGCACCCCACTTACTGCCATTATGGGCTTTACCGAGCAGTTACTAATTAACGATAAAGTGGTTAATGACAAACAGCATTTAAATACCATTTTACGAAACTCTAAACACTTATTAGAGCTAATAAACAACATACTCGATTTATCTAAAATAGAGGCAGAAAAGCTCGCTGTAGAGCAAGCCCCCCTTAATGTAGTGCAGCTGGTTCACGATATAGAATCAATTATTGAACCGCTAGCGCACGAAAAACAACTCGCGTTTAGCATTCATTACGAGCTGCCATTACCGCGCACTATTTATAGTGATATGACGCGCTTAAAACAAATTTTGATAAACATAGCCAGCAATGCTGTCAAATTTACCGAGCAAGGCCAGGTGTCTATTTGTGTACATTATTTGCAAAGTAAGCAGCAGCTTGAATTTGTTGTTAAAGACACCGGGATTGGTATGTCTGAGCACCAAATAGAGCGTATATTTAAACCTTTTGAACAAGCCGATGCCACCACCACGCGCCGCTTTGGGGGCACAGGGTTAGGCTTATGTATTTCTAAAAACTTAGCGCAGTTATTGGGTGGCGATGTTACTTTAAAAAGCGAAATTGGCATAGGCAGTCGCTTTGCTATTACCGTTGATTGCCATATTAACGAGCCTAAACAGTCACTAGAACTTTTAACTGAGCAAACACAGCTTATTCCAGAAAAAGACCCTTTCTTGTCGTTTGCCACTTCTAGTTTTGATGCCAACATACTTGTTGCCGAAGATAACCCAGATAACCAGCTACTTATAAAATTGCTTTTACAAACCTGGGGCCTAGAGCCTGATATGGCTAATAATGGTGCACAAGCAGTAGAAATGGCATTAGTTAACGACTACCAGCTCATTATTATGGATATGCAAATGCCAGTAATGGGCGGCCTTGAGGCAACTAAAATGCTACGCCATGCAGCCTACGATGGGCCTATTATTGCGCTTACCGCTAATGTAATGAACCACGATATAGACACCTATATAGAGGCCGGTTGTGATAAAGCACTGGCAAAACCCATTGATAAAGACGCGCTTGAAAACGTACTTGTCAGTTACTTAAATCTTGAAAAAGATAATCAGAATAAGTGGGATAGCTTACTAAAAAGTGAAAAATTTCAGCAAATTAACGATAACTATGTGGCTAATCTGCCAAGTTACCTACAAAAGGTAAACAGCTTAAAAGCCAGTAACGATGCAGAAGCGCTTCGAAGCGTAGCTCATAGCCTAAAAGGCAGCGCGGGGTGCTTCAATTTTGACGATATTTACCACAGTGCCGCTTTATTAGAAGAGAACTTACTCAGTAACGATCAAACACAACGCCCTACTTTGATCATTAATTTAATCAATGCAATAGAGCAAACTATTGCTAAAAGTAAACTGACAGCTTAAAGCTTACAAAAACCCTAAATTAAGTGCCATGCCCATAAGTATGGCATCTTCAAACCCATTTTTAGTTTCATTGTCGCTTGGGTAATAGTTTTTACGCACCGACATTTGCGTAAAGCCAGCGTGTTCGTACAGCTTTATTGCACGCGCGTTTGATTCTCGTACTTCTAAAAAAAGATTTTCAGCATTTTGCTGCTCGCCATACTCAATAAACTGGCTAAGCAACTGCCTTGCAATGCCTTTACCTTGCTCACTGGGCGTTACGCATATATCCATAAGGGTAAAGTCAGGTCCTGCCTTTTCACCTATATAAAAACCCACCAACGTGTTTTCATCAAACGCGGCTAAATTAAAGTAACGGCCGCCCATGCAAGAGCTCATTGTTTTAAGAGTCCAAGGATGAGAGTGGCAGGCAGTTTCTATAGCCATTAATTGTGCTATTGCACTTTCGTTTACAGGTTTAAAATTTATCAAGGCGTGTGCTCATTAAAGCCCATAAAGCGCGCTTATCAGAAGCACTGAGCTGTGAGGTTGGTAGTGTAAGCTTATCGTCAGTTAACTGTATGTCTGCCCCTTTTAAAACATGATTAATTGTTAAAGAAGGTGCACTTAAGCGTATATCACTTAATAACTGCTTGCTCAGCGCTAAAGGCTCAACGGAAGTACTTTGTGAGACAGCTAAAGTAGTCTCAGTATTTTTAGGACGATAGTGCTGATTTAGTTCAAGGTTTTCTATACCAAAAATAGCTGCGTAACGTGGATGCATAACAACTCAGTAGATTAAACACTAGAACAATATATGAAGTAACAAAAACGATGTAAAGAAGAAATGGCAGGGGCGGAGAGATTCGAACTCCCAACCGTCGGTTTTGGAGACCGCTGTTCTACCAATTGGAACTACGCCCCTGCAATGTCGACGAATTATAGAGACCTTTTAGAAAAGGTAAAGTAAAAAATTAACTTTTTAGTTCAACTGCTTTTAAAACATACAAAACGATGAATTAGCATGCTAATTTGCTATTTTTATTCACTTTAAATTGTACTATGTCGTGATTATAACCACGAATTATGCAGGTATTAGTTTTTCATACTTGCTGATTTTTGTAATTTGCAAAACAAAGGCGGCTGTAAAACAACCAATCTTTATTTTTTAACTGGCTATAGTTTTGCGCAGCGCCAAACATAAACAAATCAATAACATTGGCAGCAATTATGATACAATTTTGCGTCTAGGAGATCCGCGCCTTACCACCCAATTGCATATTTCATCATGTATCTTACTTACGCGGATTATTCACAATGCAAATATGGAGGAGCTTTACTATTGGCTTTTGCCAATGGTTCACGCCAGTTATATGAAGTTTAAATCAAAAAAATACAGTATCGACTCAACTGATTACCAAGTAGGCCAAGATAACGTTAGTAAATGGGGTATGGATATACACAGTAACGTATTTTCTGTTTCTGTTGGCTTATCTCTACTTTTTATTATAACGCTACTCGCTTTGTCACCTAGCGAAGCAAAAGAAGCTATTAACTCTATAAAAAATGCTGCACTTACAAACTTTGACTACGTATTTATGTGGGGCGCAAACATATTATTATTATTTGCTATAGGTATAGCAGCCTCACCACTTGGAAAAATTCGCTTAGGGGGCGATAAAGCAACAACCGATTACTCTACCCTCTCTTGGATTTCTATGCTGTTTGCCGCAGGTATGGGTATTGGCCTTATTTTTTGGGGCGTAGCCGAACCTACTGCATTTTATACCGACTGGTTTGGCACCCCGCTTAACGCTGAAGCCTTTACCGAGCAAGGGCGAGAAATGGCCTTAGGGGCAACGGTATTTCACTGGGGTCTGCATGCATGGGCTATTTATGGCATGACCGCATTATGCCTAGCGTACTTTGTATATAACAAGGGATTACCACTTTCAATGCGCTCAGTATTTTATCCCCTATTTGGCGATAGAGTATGGGGCAAGCTAGGTGATGTAATAGATGTAATGGCCGTGTTGGTAACTCTTTTTGGCCTTGCTACATCACTTGGGCTGGGTGGCTCACAAGCAGCCAGTGGTATAAGCCATGTGTTAGGTTTTGAAAACTCACTATTTCTGCAACAAGCTATCATTGTGTTAATTATGGGCTTGGCTATTTTATCTATTGTACGCGGTATGGATGGCGGCGTTAAATTGCTAAGTAATATAAATATGGGCATAGCATTTGTGTTTTTAGCCCTGGTATTTATTTTAAACTTTACCACCGTTCTAGATTCTGCTTACACAGCAGTAATAGGCTATGTTAAAAATATTATTCCACTAAGCTCAAGCACCAGCCGAGAAGACACGCAGTGGCTACACGGCTGGACCGTATTTTACTGGGCTTGGTGGGTAGCGTATGCACCTTGCTTTGGTATGTTTGTAGCGCGTATTTCTAAGGGGCGTACTATTCGCGAATTTTTAGTGTACGTTTTACTTATTCCAACCTTAGTGACCACTGCGTGGATGTCGGTGTTTGGTGGCGTAGCAATTGATCAGGTTATAAATGAAATTGGCGTTCTAGGTACCGATCAAGGAATTACAGATGTATCTCTGAGCTTATTTTATATGCTCGATGCGTACTCTTTTGGCACCGTGCTTTCGCTTTTAGCAGTGGCATTAATTATTATATTTTTTGTAACTACACTCGATTCTGGTTCTATTGTAATTGATAGCCTTACATCAGGCGGAAAGCTAGAAGTACCTATAAAGCAAAAATTAGTATGGGCTAACATTGCCGGTATAATTGCCATGCTAATGCTGTGGATTGGGGGAACTGAGTCTATTCAGGCACTACAGTATATAACCATTATTGCAGCGCTGCCTTTTACGTTTATTTTATTGTTTGGCAGCGTAAGCCTTGTAAAAGGGCTGCTTACTGAGCTAGAGCCAAAAGCTAAACCTTAAAATTAAGAGCTAAAATTAGCACGTAAAAAAGCCCGTTTACAAACGGGCTTTTTAATACGCAATAATAAGCTTAGCTTAACAAAGTAAGCTTATTTGCTTGGGTTTATTCCCACTCAATTGTGGCTGGTGGTTTACCAGAAATATCGTAAACAACACGCGAGATACCGTCAATTTCGTTAATGATACGGTTAGAAACCACACCTAAAAACTCATACGGTAAATGTGACCAGCGCGCCGTCATAAAGTCGATAGTTTCAACACAACGTAGTGACACAACCCAATCATACTTACGAGCATCGCCCATAACCCCTACCGACTTAACAGGTAAGAATACAGTAAACGCTTGGCTTACTTTATGATAAAGCTCAGCTTTGTGTAGCTCTTCAATAAAGATAGCATCAGCACGGCGTAGTAAATCACAGTACTCTTTTTTGATTTCGCCAAGTACACGTACGCCTAAACCAGGACCTGGGAATGGGTGGCGGTAAAGCATGTCGTAAGGTAAACCAAGCTCTAAGCCAATTTTACGTACTTCATCTTTAAATAATTCACGTAATGGCTCAACTAAGCCCATTTTCATGTCATCTGGTAAGCCGCCCACGTTGTGGTGAGATTTAATTACGTGTGCTTTACCTGTGGCTGAAGCAGCTGATTCTATTACGTCTGGGTAAATAGTCCCTTGGCCTAACCACTTCGCATTTTTAAGCTTTTTAGCTTGCTCATCAAATACATTAATAAACGTATGGCCAATGGCTTTGCGTTTTTCTTCTGGATCTGATTTGCCTGCAAGGTCAGCTAAGAATTGATCCTCAGCGTCTACTTTAACAATATTTAAGCCAAATTTATTGCCAAACATGTCCATAACTTGCTGACCTTCGTTTAAACGAAGTAAGCCATTATCAACAAATACACATGTTAGATTATCGCCAATGGCACGGTGAATCAGCATTGCTACAACAGATGAGTCAACCCCACCCGATAAGCCTAAAATAACTTCGTCATCGCCAACAGTCTCTTTAATGCGCTCTATAGCATCATCAATAATTTTGGCAGGTGTCCATAGTTTTTCACAGCCACATATATCAATTGCAAAACGCTCTAATAAACGTTGTCCTTGATGAGTGTGAGTTACTTCTGGGTGAAATTGTACGCCGTAAAAACGTTTTTCTTCGTTAGACATAGCAGCATGCGGACACGTTGGTGTTTTAGCTGTGGTGTTAAAGCTTGCTGGCACTTCCATTACTTTGTCGCCGTGGCTCATCCACACGTCTAAAACGCCGTTGCCGCCATCGGTAATATGATCTTCAATTGCATCGAATAATGCACAGTTACCCACTTTTTCTACTTGTGCATAACCAAACTCTTTTTTATCTGAGCTGTGTACACTGCCGCCAAGTTGAGCTGCCATGGTTTGCATGCCGTAACAAATACCCAGCACTGGCACGCCAGCGTTAAACACGTATTCAGGTGCACGCGGGCTGTTCTCTAGTGTGGTTGACTCAGGGCCACCAGATAAAATAATACCTTGTGGATTAAATTCGCGAATTTGCTCTTCGGTCACATCCCATGCCCACAGCTCACAGTAAACGCCAATTTCGCGGATACGACGCGCGATTAATTGAGTGTATTGCGAACCAAAATCTAAAATTAGAATTCGTGAATCGTGAATATCTTTGCTCATGAAGGATCTCGTAAAGTAGATGCTAGATTCCACTAATTTGCTTAGTGGCTATAAAAGAGGGCTGGTAATTCCAGCCCCGTAATTTAAACGTGTTGTTTAACCTAAGCGGTAGTTAGGCGCTTCTTTGGTAATTTGCACATCGTGAACGTGCGACTCACCCATACCTGCAGATGTAACACGTACAAACTGAGGTTTTGTATTTAGCTCTTCAATGGTGGCACAACCCGTTAATCCCATTGCGCTACGAAGGCCACCCACTTGCTGATGAATAATCGTTGCAATTGGGCCTTTATAAGCGACGCGACCTTCAATACCTTCAGGTACTAATTTGTCAGCTTGGTTAGATTTTTGGAAGTAACGATCCGACGAACCTTCTTTTTGATCCATCGCCCCTAACGAGCCCATACCGCGGTAAGATTTGTAGTAACGACCTTGGTAAAGTTCAACTTCGCCTGGCGCTTCTTCAGTACCAGCAAGCATTGAGCCCACCATTACACACGATGCACCCGCAACTAGTGCTTTAACAATATCGCCAGAAAAACGAATACCGCCATCGGCAATTACTGGAATATCACGCCCTTGTAAGCCATCTACCGCATCAGAAATAGCCGTAATTTGTGGCACGCCACAACCTGTAACAATACGCGTAGTACAAATTGAACCTGGGCCAATACCTACTTTAACCGCATCCACACCTGCATCAGCAAGGGCAATTGCGCCTTCGGCAGTGGCAACGTTACCAGCAATAATTTGTAAATCTGGGTAGTCTTTACGTGTTTGTGAAACACGGTCAATAACACCTTGTGAGTGACCATGCGAAGTATCGATAAGTAAAACATCAACACCCGCCTCTACTAATGCAGCAATTCGCTCATCAGTACCTGCGCCAACACCCACTGCAGCACCTACACGTAAACGACCTAGCTCGTCTTTACATGCATGTGGTTTGTCTTGCGCTTTTTGGTAATCTTTTACGGTGATCATGCCTTTTAGTTTAAATGCATCATCAACCACTAAGATTTTTTCAATGCGGTGTTCGTGCATTAAACCTAAAATTTCTTCGCGCGATGCGCCTTCTTGAACCGTTACCAGTTTGTCTTTTTTAGTCATAACGCTAGAAACAGGCTGTTCAAGCTTAGTTTCAAAACGCATGTCACGACCAGTAACAATACCTAGTAGGTTATTTTCGCTATCAGTAACCGGGAAACCCGAGAACCCTTTCTCTTGCGAAAGAAGCGTCGCATCTGCAATCGTTAAATCGGCAGACACAGTAACAGGGAATGATACAATACCTGCTTCGTAGGTTTTAACTTTACGTACGTTTCTCGCTTGTTCTTCAATGGTCATGTTTTTATGGATAAAACCAAGACCACCTTCCTGCGCGAGGGCAATAGCTAAACGAGCTTCTGTAACAGTATCCATAGATGCTGAAATAAGCGGCAAGTTAAGTTTGATACCACGCGTTAAGCGAGTTGAAATATTTGCCGTGTGTGGCAAAACAGTAGAATGACCAGGTACTAAAAGTACGTCATCAAAGGTAAGAGCTTCTTTAGCGATTCTAAGCATTTTGGCAACTTCTCACATGTGGATCTAAGATAAGGAATTGCGGCCAAATTTTAACAGCGTTGTGGGCATTCGTAAATAATATTTCGCAAATATTTATGATAAACTTGCCTTATAACTTGCATCATAATAGTTTTAGGTTGTTTTTTATGTTTTCGAAGCCTTCGCAAACGGTTTACACCGTATCGCGCCTTAACAAAGAGATCCGTACAGTTCTTGAGCAGGGCTTTGCATCGCTCATTTTAACAGGCGAAATTTCTAACTTTATTACCCCTGCTTCTGGGCACTGGTACTTTTCGTTAAAAGATGAAAAAGCACAAATAAAAGCGGCTATGTGGCGCGGCAATAACCGCAGCCAAACTTATCGCCCCGAAAACGGCGCACAAGTAACAGTAAGGGCACGTGTGTCACTTTACGAACCACGTGGTGATTATCAACTTATTGTTGAACATATGGAACCTGCCGGTGAAGGCCAACTTAAGCAAGAGTTTGATGCATTAAAAATGCGCCTCGCCGCAGAGGGTTTATTTAGTTCAGCCTATAAAAAAGCACTGCCGCAAAATATAAACCGTGTGGGTGTAATAACCTCGGCAACAGGCGCTGCCATAAAAGATATATTAACCGTACTAAAACGCCGCGCACCGCAATTAGAGGTAATTATTTACCCAGCCATGGTGCAAGGTAAAGAAGCCCATGTGCACTTAATTAACCAAATACAATTAGCCAATGCACGCAATGAGGTCGACGTACTTATTTTAGGGCGAGGCGGTGGCTCGTTAGAAGATTTATGGTGCTTTAACCATGAGCAGCTTGCGCGTGCTATTTATCAAAGTGAATTACCTATAGTGAGTGCGGTAGGCCACGAAATAGACACCACCATTAGCGATTACGTTGCCGATGTTCGCGCAGCAACACCTTCAGCAGCTGCTGAGCTTGTTAGCCCTAACACGCAAGAGCTACACAGTAAGGTTGTAGAGCTCATTAACCGATTAAATAATGCCTTTAAACACGATATGGCCGATAAGCGCGCACTCGCCACACAGTTACAGCATAGGCTTAACTTGTGCCATCCGCGCAATCAACTTAATCAAAAAGCACAGCGATTAGATGAGCTAACTATTGCATTACAACAGGGCATGCGTAATCGTCTTTACCAAAAAGAGCGCACACTTAATAATTTAACCCCGCGTTTAATGCGCCAATCGCCTGATAAAAAGTTATCGCAAGCCAGTCATCAGCTTATGCAGATACAAACCAGACTTGAGCAAGCAATGCAGCACAAATTGCAACACGCACAAAATAACTTAGCGCTGCAAGCGAGTAGGCTCGATTCGGTCAGTCCACTCAATGTTTTAGCGCGCGGTTACAGCATAACCAAAACCCAACAAGGTAAAGTAGTAAAATCGGTAGATCACATTAAAACGGGTGATGTACTAATTACAGAGCTGGCCGATGGCGCTATAAAATCAACCGCATTGTAAAGCTCTCTATTAGAGCTCTGTTGTCATTAAAAGAGTTAACTCACTGTCACTCGAGGTAGAAGCGGTTCTTTTGAACTGCCGCCAAAACGCTTGTTTCATTAACTTATCGTTTAGCTCTCGCCATTGGGTATGATCAAACGAGTCGTTATCCGTAGGTGCAGCAAGTTCAAATTTACACACCGTGCTTTTACACGATGCGCTAACAACCTCTGGGGTCGCGTTTAAATCTGCGGTTAGTAAAAAGTCTTGTAGCGCTAATTCGGTTTGATAAGCCCACTCTTCATTGCGTACTTGCTCATCAAATTGCGCTTGTAAAACAGCCTGCGCATCCGAGGGGGCACGCAGCTGCTGCGCCGCGTTTTTCATCAAGGCTTTTTGCGCTGCTAATTGCTGCCTAAGCTGCGACACTTGCTCTTTTAAAGGAAGCTCATCAAGCGGTTGTGGATCTGGATTAGGGGAGTTATCTTGTTGCTCTATACCAGCGCTTTGCTCAGGGGATGCTGATACAACACGCTTTGCTGTTGCTTCACTGCTTTTAGGCGGCTGCACAAAAGGTGCCTGCTTTGTATCAACATGTTGTACCTTTGCAGGTTTTGAGTCACTTGAAGCCACATTAAAGTAGCTCCATGTTAAACCTACACCCGCAATAAAACCTATGCCTAATGTTAATAAGCTATGTTTGCTCATTTTAATTCCTTTTATAATTACTTTTTACTTATGCCTTAGTTACAGCATCGCGCTAGTATGTGATTCGTTTTCAGGCTCTTCGGTCGTTAAAAAGTTTTGGTTCATACTTTGCGCAGGACAGGGACAATCCGGTCTGCCAATAATTTTAGCCGGTACGCCTACAGCGGTAGTATGCGGCGGCACTGCGGTTAAAACGACTGATCCTGCGCCAATACGTGCGCCCTCACCTACTTCAATATTACCCAACACCTTAGCACCTGCACCAATAAGCACACCCGCTCTAATTTTAGGATGGCGGTCGCCTTGCTCGTTACCAGTACCACCAAGCGTTACCGATTGAAGTATTGATACATTATCTTCAATTACCGCGGTTTCACCAATAACAATACCGGTGGCGTGATCAAACATTATCCCTTTACCCACCTGACACGCAGGGTGAATATCAACCCCAAACACTTCTGAGGTGCGGCTTTGAATAAAGCGCGCCAGTTCTTTGCGGTTTTGCTGCCACAAGCAGTTAGCTAAACGATGCGCTTGAATAGCATGAAACCCTTTTAAGTTTAAAATAACTGTAAGGTAGGTTTCGGCTGCTGGGTCTCTGTCCTTAACAGCTTTAATATCTTCGGCCACATAGGTAAGCATACGGTCGCACTTTACAAACGCTTGGTCGAACAACTCACGTATTGTAAAAGCCGATACCACTGCATCTGCCAACTTATTAGCAACAATAAAGCTTAACGCCGAACCTAAACACTCATGATTTAAAATGCATGAATACACATGACTTGCTAAAAGTGGTTCGCGAGTTACAACTTCATTAGCTTCACTACGAAGCTGTTGCCAAATTTCATGACGCATAATACTGCCTTAAATTGATATAAAAAGAGCCTTTTGCTAAGTCTAACGGATTTAACGCCTTATGTGTTAATCCCTTAACTATTTGTTCTGGTTATTAGTTATAACTAGCAATCTCAAATAATATTATAGATGCTTAGCTTTTTTTTAGATTAAGCTATACGACAGTAGCTAAAGCAACCTACACATATAAAAACAAAATAAATTGTTATAAATCAAAAGCTAGCACAGTATGGCAGGTGTGGTGTCATATGCCAAACTAACTACTGACATACTACTGACATACTACTGACGGCGTAAAAAATAAAAACAAACGCTAAATTAGCATCATCAACTCAACAAGGATAACGATGATGAAAAACGACATATTAAATACTAAAAAACTCGGCTATAAATTTTACTTTCAGGATGGCGACAACCAAATTGCTTGTTTTGGTAGTTACTTCACTGGTAAAGAAGAAGTGTACATAAATGATGATTTATTCAGTAAAAAGCGCACTATTAATTGTGCAAGCACGCATTCTTTTGATTTTGGGGGCGCACAGTACCAAGTAAAATTTGACATGCTCAACATACTCACTGGGCGCCTAGAATGTACTCTTTATAAAAATAGCAGTGTGATAGCCAAACAAGTTCAAAGTAGCCTTTCGGATGATCCTAAAAAAGCAGCATTTTTTCTTGCTGGCTGTACATTAGGTGGAGCGGTATTTGGCTATACAACAGCCACCATTGTTGAACTATTTGTAGGGAAGCTTTAACGTGCAATTAAATCCTACAACAGTTAAATCGCTTAGAAGTAAGTTAGATTGGACGCAGCAACAGCTTGCAGATGCCTGCGATGTAAGTTTGCGGACCATTCAACGGGTTGAAAAAGAAGGCGCCGCTTCAAAAGAAACCACTATGGCGCTTTGTGCAGTACTTGAAGTACGCCAAGGCGAGCTAATTAAACTTGATGAGCTTAGAAATGATGACGTTAAAAGTACGCCAACTAAAAGCTTTTTAGCGGGAGTTGTTATTAGTTCCTTAATAAGCTTTGCTCTTGGGGCTGGCTCAGTGCTTTTAGCGACTAACTAATACCTTACGCTAATTAAATAAAAATGCCCCAGGCTATAAGCACTGGGGCATTTTTTACACATTGAATAAAGCGCTTAAATTACTGAAACACTTTTTCAACGGCCATTACTTCAATATTTTTAGCTGGGATTGCTAATGTGTAATCGGCAATGACTTTATCCTCAGCAACAAGCGCTGCTGGTTTTTCTGTGTTGTAAACCATTGGCGAGGTTTGCTCTGACACTAAACGTTTTTTCATGTCTTCGCCGTCACCGGTAATAAACACATACTGCACGTTATCTGTTTGCAGGTTATCTTTAATCACGCGATTAACATCAGCAAGCGTTAGCTTTTCAAGTTTACTTGTCACGTATTTTACAAACGACTCTGTGTTGTAAAATTCGCTATCAAGTGCATAACCTAATTGGCGGTTTTGGCTTGCGACAAGCTGCGGTACGTAGTTAATTAAAAAGTTACGTGTTGCTTCAAAGTCTTTTTCGGTTAAGCCATTTTTAATAAGCTTATCCAGCTCATACAATGCGGTACGTGTTGCAAAATGTGCATCGTTATTAGAGCGCAGTGGGCGTAACCAAATTTGGAATATTTGCTCAGAGCGCCCTAAGTTTGCATCAGGCTTAGTTTGAAACATACCACGTGGGAAGTACTCAATATAAGCATAATCGCCGTAGTTCATACCCCGTGTTTGACGAATTCGCTCATACAGGTATGAGTTAGAACTACGGTGCTCACCAAAGTACGAACGCACCAGCCAAAGGGCTGTCCAATCTTCACTACTACGAATAGTATCAATTGGGAAACCAAACGATACCGCAGTTGATTGCGCTGACTTTTCTACAATCGTGGCATGGTGACCTTTAAGCTCTGGCGCATCAGGAATACTTAATCGGCTTTGCTCGCCTTTAGGTAAGGTTGCTAAATCGCTCATCATTTCGGCTTTAAGCGCTTTTGGCACAGCGCCAATTAAACCCAGTGTTAGTTTAGATTGGGTAAGCTCTTTGTTGTAAAATGCTTTTACATCATCAAGCGTTAGTGCTTCTAAATCAGAAATATCACCGTAATTGTAGCTTTCGTATGGGTGGCCTTTGTAAAGTGCACTGTATAGCACTTCTTTACCTAACTCTTCATCGTTAGAGGCTTTTAAGCCCGACTTAATACCGTCGATCATTTCTTTTTTAAGGCGTTTAAAGTCATCGTCTCTAAAGCCTGGGTTAATTAACTGATCGCTTACAAGCGCATACCATGTAGCTGCGTTATCTTTATGAATACGCCCTTGAAATGACAGCATTTCTTTATCTATTTGATAACCAAAGCTGCCAGCAAGCGGATAAAGCGCTTTTTGTATATCTTTGTAACTCGTACTTTGCGAGCCACCTTGAGCAAGCATAGCGGCGGTGAGTGCAGCAACCCCTTTTTTACCTTGCGGATCTGCAGCAGCTCCGGTATTGAATAAAAAGTTTACGTCAATCAGTGGCGAGCTATTGGTTTTATCAAGCACTTTAAATACTGGCGCTTCAGGCGCTTTATCAAGCTTTGCAACTAACGCGTTTAAGCTTGCTTCCTGCTCAAACCCTGGCGCTTTATCAAGTGCCGACATAGTTACGGTTGTACGCGCGCCATCTACAAAATATTTATTAGCCACAGCTTTAATGTCTTGTGCGGTTATGTTGTCGGCCGATTTATAAAGCTGGTTAATTACCTCAGGATCGCGCTCAAAATGCATGTATCTTGCAAGCGTTGAAGCAATGGCTTGCGATGAGTCTAAACCGTTAATAAAGCTGTATTTGAGGTTAGACTTTAAATCACTTAATTTTTGCTCATCAACAAGTTCGGTACGTGCTTTTGCGTAAGTGCGATTGATAGCATCACGTGCTTTTGCTAAATCTTCTTCGTTTTCAACTTTTACAAATACATGCAGTAAACCAGGATCTTTTGTCTCTGGATTGTAGGTAAACATTTGGCTAGCAATTTGTTTATCAACAACCAATTCTTGGTATAAGTCTGAGTTGTTTGAAAAATAAAGCTGTGAGATCAAATCAAGCGCGGCTCTGTCTTTTTTTGCAGGCTCCCAGGCCGCACCTTTGTAAGATACAAGCAACCAATGGCCAGGCAAACCTTCGTTTTTCTCATGTACATATTTAGGCGCTTGTTGTGCAGGCTCAGCTTTTATATCGGCAACGTAATCACCTTTTTTCCAGCCACCCCAATGTTTTTTCACCATAGCCATCGTGGCTTTAGGGTCTACATCGCCGACAATTACTAGCGATACATATTCAGGCTTATAAAACTTATCAAAAAATTCTTTACCGTATGCCATTTGATCTGGCATGGCTTCTATATCTTCAAAAAAGCCCATAGTGGTATGTTTATAGGTATGTTTATCAAAGGCTTCTTCGCGTACAGCGCTTAATAATTTACGAATTGGACTGGCGTTATTTTTTAAATACTCCCCTTTAACCGTAAGCGCTTCGGTTCTAAATTGCTCTTCGGTGTAGGTTAAGTTTTGAAAAATATCGGCTTCAATTTCAAGTACTTTATCAAGATGCTGCTTTGAAAAGTTTAAATGGTAGTTTGTGTAATCGTTAGTGGTGTAAGCACGGTTATCTACCCCTGCATTTTTAAATATGGCAGTGTATTCGTCTTGCGGAAATTTTTTAGAACCTTTAAACATCATGTGCTCAAAAAAGTGAGCAAAACCGGTTTTACCTTCTTTTACTTCATTACGCGAGCCAACCGATACCGGAATTTGCAGCGAGACTACATCGGGGTAATCTGTTTTAACTACCATTACACGTAAGCCGTTATCTAGCTCTTCGATTAAGTACTCTTGCGAAAATACACGTTCCTCAGCGGCTGTTGTTTGCTGTTGTTGTGCCGCTTGGGTGTTTTCGCTTTGCAATGTTGCGCAGCCTGTTAGTGCCAGCGATACCGCCAAGCTTGTTGCTAATAATTTAAATTTCATTGTTGTCCCTTTTTAAATTGAGCAAATTTGTTATTAGATTTAATGCTAATTCATAGTTGATTATGCCCTAAAGCGAATGATTGTAAGAGCTTTGCGACATTTTTAATGTAAACAACTGTGTCAATTCCCTATTTTAAAAACACTTAAGCATGAAAAATGCTCAAGTTAATTGAAAAACTTTCACTAAATAAATCTATCTAGACGTCTAAATGGCTGCTATATTAAATTACATACATTGGACTAAGCTGGAATGAGGATTATGGCTTTATCACTACAAGAAAAAATAGAAGACACCAATCAAGGTGTTTATCTTATTGGTACTACTCCGCCTAAAATTGGTACTGATAAAGCGCAACTAAAAATCATTGCAGAAAAACTACTTGCTCGCTTACACGAAATTGAATACGACGGCGTAATAATTTACGACATTCAAGATGAGAGTAGCCGCACAGATAAAGCACGCCCATTTCCATTTAAACAAACTGTAGACCCTCGTGAATACAGCCATTTATTACGTAATTTATCGGCTCCAGATGTCATTACTTACAAAAGTGTGGCACAACGTGGTGTAGAAGAGTTTAAAGGCTGGTTGGATGAAACCAAAAACGACTACGATTTAAAAAATGTGGTTTTAGTAGGTAGCCCCTCATCGGAAGGTGATATAAAACTAAGCTTGCCCGATGCCTATAAAACGCTTGCAGAGCAAAGTGATGACTTCTTTTTAGGGGGCGTTACCATAGCAGAGCGCCATGCAAGTAAGCGAAATGAGCACGAGCGCCTTATAGAAAAAACAGCACAAGGTTGTCAGTTTTTTATATCGCAAGCGGTTTACGACGCACAAGCAACTATAGAGCTAATCACTAGCTATGCGCGTACCTGTAAAGCACAAGGTATAACACCAAAACGTATTATATTAACGTTTACCCCGTGCGGCGGCGATAAAACCTTAGAGTTTATGCAATGGTTGGGTATCTCAGTGCCAGAGGCCACTAAATGGCGCATGCTTGATGCAGAAAACACATTAAGTGAATCGGTACGTATTTGCCGAGAAAACCTCGACCTAATACTTAAAAGCTGTGCGCATCTTGATGTGCCACTGGGCTTAAATATTGAGAGCTTAACAAACCGTAAAGAAGAAATTGACGCATCAATAAACCTATACCGCTTATTAAAAGCCATTATGGAATTAAACCTAGCTGAAAAACAAATTGCTTAAAAGTTAAATATGAGCCTGCCCATTATTTTTAAGTGAACTGGTATACACTACTTATATTCATGATTGTTGTTTTTTAAGGTAGTTCTGAGTATTCTTGTATGCCAATTAGGTAATTACTATTAATAAAAGGAATTTTAAATGCCATTAAATGAACAGGTGAAATCAGAAGTAATTAAAAACATTATAAAATATGAGAAAAAATTAATCACTTTTATCTAGACTCTCAGGGCTATGTAACCATAGGCGTAGGTCATATGATAAAAAACAAACAAGCTTCAGTCCTGCTCCCAATGAATAAAGTAGTTAACAATCAACCAGGTCCTCCTGCGACTCCTCTAGAAAAACAAAAAGAATTTGAAACAATAGCTAAACAAAAAAGAAACTATAAAGCTGAATGGTATAAACAATTTACTTCACTCACAATTAAAGATGTAGAAATTACACGCCAATTAAACAAACATATGGATTCTTTTTACAAAGAGCTTTCTACTCTATATAAAAAATCTAATGGTTATTACGATGACTTTGATAAATTAAACAAAAATATACAAGTCGCATTATTTGATATGATTTTTAACTTAGGCGCTGTAAAAATTGTCACAAAGTTTACTGAGTTTGATAAAGCAATCAAAGCTGGGGATTGGATTAAAGCCGCTAAAGAAAGTTACCGCCCTCAACTCAGTGCAGAAAGAAATAACTACGTAAGAGCAAAACTATCTGCGGTAAACAACATAAAGGTGATGACACCATGAAAAGCTTATCGTTAGTATTATTGATATTTATCTGTGTTGGCTGCTCAAAATTATCTGCTGATGAAATAAAACCTAAATTATTTGTTAATTATTTTACAGGTTTAGAATCAGAAGTTGTGATGGATTACCGGAGTATTAAATTAAATTATGATTTAACTTTACGTTCAGAGAGAAATGTACACTTTTCTAACTGCAAACAAGTAGAAGAAACCACTTCTCATGATATAGCTGTAAGCGAATTTCATTTGTTACAGATGTTGAAAGCAAACTGCATCGCATTGAAAAAATACTCTCAAGCTAAAAGCTCGAACGTCAGTTATTTACAGGAAATTCTTGATAAAAATGATATTAGCAATCTTCCTGCTACAGCTTACCCTTATGTTAATAAGTATGATAAAAGCCAAAGGCAAGGTAAAACGCTAAGTGAATATCATAAAAAATTTAATACATCGTTAGACATAAGTGGAGCAATAAGAGTTGAGACTGAAACTGAACAAATGTTTTACAACGTTGTTGCCACAGGCGATTTCAATGAAGATAAAGTTCAAGACGCAATAATTCGTATTGACTGGCAGGTAATTGATGCATTTGGTAAAGGGTTTAAGCTTATTATGGTTACGAAGAAATCCGCAGACAAACCATACGAAATTACTACACTAAATTAGTTACATCCTCCGCAAGTTAGTATTTACACTCCTTGGCAGGCCCTATCGCTTGCCTTTTATATTTTGAATGTATTCCAATAAATTAACTTTTTCAGTGTACCAATACTTTATACATATCCGGTCAATACACTTTGTTTTATCTTTGCATTTGAAGTGTATTCATCTAGCAGCTTTTTTATTTTTAAAACTTCAGATTCACTACAGCATGGATCTAGTGTTATTACAACGCTGTCTATTACATCCCCAAGGATCAAGTGTATTGTCTACATTATCCTGGAGGCATTTTAAGAAAAGCTTTAACCGTGTCTCCAAATTTGAGTCAGGCTCAATAAATAATTTATCACTTAAATTTGCTCTTTAATACTCAGCTTATACGCTTGTTTATTTTTATACATGGCTTGGTCTGCGTCATTGAGTAATGCATCAAATGGCTGTTTTTGATTCTCAGTAAAGCTATAACCAATGCTAAGAGATAAATCGCAGACACTTTCTTTTATAAGTGCCTTTGAATACTCAGTGGTAATTTTATCAATAATATAGCTAAGCTTACTTTTATCACTAATTTGCATCACAGCTACAAATTCATCGCCGCCTAAACGCCCTACTATATCAGCCTCTCTTAAATGTGCTTTTAGGGTATTAGCCAAAATAATTAACGCTTTGTCACCTGCTTCGTGTCCGCAGGTGTCGTTTAATTTTTTAAAATCGTTCACATCAATAAACAAGCAACACACATCAAAGCCTAAGCGCAGCGCTAAGTTAAGTTTTTGCTGGGCTAATAAAGTAAGTGCGCGGCGGTTATAAATATTTGTGAGTGGGTCTAGCATTGCTATTTCGCGCATTTGCTCAAAGCTATAAATAAGCGCTAAATCGTCTTCAATTAAATCACGAAGCTGCTCTATTAGCTCAAAATATTCATCGGTGTAACTGGTTTTTTTTGAATCTTTTAAACACAAGGTGCCAAATACTTCACCTTCAGGCCAGTGAATTGGCAAACCAAGGTAGGATTCAACATCATCTTCAATAACCTCCGGCATGGTGCTCCACTGCGCATCATTACTGGCATTATTTACATATAAGGTATTGTTATTTTCGGCTACGTGTTTACAAAATAGCGGTGTTTGCGGAGGGAGTATAGGGTTGGTTTCAAAGTGTGAGCCGCCTTCATTTGCTCTAATAACTACGCGATAGCCTTTGCTAGTAGCCTGAACTATATAACCGGAAGGGGCCGAAAAAAGCCCCGTTATCAAATCAATGGTTTTTTGCCATTTATGTAATGATATTTGGCCATCGATACCAGAAAATGCCCATTTATCTGTTTTAAACATAACTATACCTCAGCTATTTAGTAGCCTCAGTATAGCCAAATAAATATGTCTAAGGCTACTTTCTGCGGCGTTTACTTGGTGCTCTTTGTCCGGTAATGCGCTTTTTATCGCGATCTTTACGGGCTTTATTGGTGTTTTTACGGTTATCTTTTGGTGGCTTGTTTAAATCAGGCTCGTAACCTTCTAGCCATTGTGGTGTTAAACGGGTATCAAGTAGTACTTCAATTTCTTCCAGTAACCATTGCTCGTCAATACTTACCAGCGACATTGCAAGCCCTTGCTCGCCAGCGCGACCTGTACGGCCAATTCGGTGTACGTAATCTTCTGCTATATAAGGTAGTTCAAAATTTATTACGTATTTAAGCGCCGGTATATCTAAACCGCGCGCTGCTACATCGGTGGCAACCAATACCCTCGTTGTGCCTTCTTTAAAGTTTTGTAATGCACGGTCGCGTGCACCTTGCGATTTATCGCCATGGATAGACTCAGTTTTTAAGCCGTCTTTACACATTTCTTTGGCAAGTTTATCAGCCATTTGTTTTGTACGCGTGAATATAAGTACTTGGCGCCAATTTTTCATGCCAATCATGTGTGATACAAGCTCGCGCTTTCTATCTTCATCAACTGCGTAAATAACTTGCTCTACTTCCACGGCAGCTGAGTTACGTTTATCAACTTCAATCAGTTCGGGGTTTTTAAGTAGTTTTTTGCTCAGCTCAAACACGCTGTCATCGAATGTGGCTGAGAACAATAAGGTTTGGCGATCACCTGGAATATGGCGCAAAATACGTTTTATTTCATCAATAAAACCCATGTCGAGCATACGGTCTGCTTCATCAAATACCAACGAATCAACACTTGATAGCACCACACTGCCTTTAATGATGTGATCAAGTAAGCGCCCTGGTGTTGCCACTATCACTTGCGCCGTTTTAAGTGCTTTAATTTGCGGACCAATACTTGCACCACCATACGCTAAAGCGCCTTGAATATTGCTGCCTTGGGCATATTTTTCAAAGCTTGCAAACACTTGCTGAGCAAGCTCACGAGTTGGCGTTAAAATAACCACTCGGGCTATACCTGGCTCATCTTTTTTTGGTGTATTTAAAAGCTTATGTAGTAGTGGTAATACAAAGGCGGCTGTTTTACCTGTGCCTGTTTGCGCGCTGCCCATTACATCGCGGCCCGCTAATATGTGCGGAATAGTTTTAACCTGAATCGCGGTAGGCGTGGTGTAATTATTTAGCTCAATTGCTGTGAGTAATAACGAATCGAGTTTAAGAGATGAGAACGATGTGGCAGACATAGGCTTAGCTTTAAAATAACAAAGAGCGCTATTGTACGCATATTACGGTACTGCGTAAATTAACCAGCTCAGAAAAGTATTGAGCTTAGTGTGTTCCCTGCACCAATAAAAAAGGCGCTAAATAACAAATGTATTTAGCGCCCTTTTCTATCGTTTTAAACCGGTTTTAACGTGGCTTTGCGCTCATTATAAAACGCGATTAAGTCATCAACCGTTGCTTGGCAGTATTCACGAATACCCGACACCACCATGTGCTTTTCACCAAAACCAACTTTTTCGCCGTTTTCTAGTAAATTAAAGCGCAAGGTAATTTTGCCGCGCTTACCCGTGTACTCAAAACTTGGCTCAGCAAACTCAAGCGTTGGCGTTTGAATATTAATGTTATCAAGGTTAATGATCATCGACTCGTAAATAACCATAGGGCGCGCTGGGTTGATCATTACATCTTGCTTACCCATTAGCGGAATAATTACATGCGGAAATGCAGCACCAGAAAACTCAACATAGTTTTTTATTAGGCTATTTGTAAGTGTTGGGCACTTGCTGGTTTGACCTTCGCGTTTTACCTTTAAAATTACTTTGTCGCCGTTGGTTACATCAAACTCGTCATCCCCTTGTGGAAAATTAAGTTTGGTGTTTTCATCAACCATACCGGCAAAGGTAAACTCCATTCGCTCACTTATACCGTAGCGGTCTAACACTAAAGAAAAAAGTAAGTCTCCTGGCGCGCAAAACTTTTTGGCATCTTTGTCATGAAGTGGGTTGTAATCATCGGCAACGCACTTTGCGAAACGACACCCTTGCTCACGAGAGATAGAAACATAATCAGCATGCTGCTGAAAGTAAGGACTTAACATAGATTGTTCACTGCTTAAACTGCTTATAACCTGCCCATACTACCAGAAAAAATTTAAAGAGAGGTCGAATCACTTACAAATTCATACAATTATATTAAGGGTAAATATTGCACATACCTGTTTTAGTTAGTAATTTAGTTACCAAACTAAATAAGGGACTAATTATTATGATGCGAATTATTGCCACAATAAGCGTACTAACTACATTAGCTGGATGCTCGTCTGGCGTGACCTTTCATACCAATATAGATAACGATGTTTTATCTGAGGAAATTGGTACGTACGTTAAAAAACGAGATTTACAACAGTTTTATAGCGACCAAGAAGCTCACGAAAGTGGCGCCACGCTTTTAGGCCGAATTGAAGGCGAAAGCTGCGATGGTGACGGTAGAGGCGTCAATAATATAAGCTACAATCGCTCAAAATCAAATGCTATAGATTTACTTAAAGCGGATGCAATACGCAGAGGTGGTAATGCCTTTACTATTAATTCTTGTAGTGAGATTTCTGTATCGTATTGTGACCTGGCTGTTTTATGCAGCGGACAGGCCTACGACTATTAATAAATTATATATTAAGCGCAAAGCTAAGTAATACACGCTTTCCCGACTCAATTTTAGATACACTGTGCTCGTACTTGTCGGGCCTAAATAAATACACGCGGTTAAACCAATTAATAATGCATTTTGAGCATTTAAAAACCCCACCAGCTTTCGGTTTTACTAGTACAAAATTAAGTTTGTAGTAGCGCCCTTGCTGTACTGGGTCTATATGGTTCATCACACTGTGATGTGTAGGGTAAGTAACTAGGTTTATTGAAAAGACATTACTGCTAAATATAGCTTTGTTTTTTACAGGTGCAATCATACTGCCTCCTTTTAATTTACATGCAGCATTGTAGCATTTACTAAAGCGCCACTGCTTGCGCTAAACAATATCAAAACGCGATGACATATAGCCAAACAGCCTGAAACAAAAAAGCCGAACTTATTTAATAAGCTCGGCTTTTTATAAAGTATGACTAAAGATTATGCACTTGGGTAGGTGCGGTACGCACGCTCAATATTTTTAGCCTGCTTTTTAGAAATGCCTAAATGGGCAAGCGCTACACGTAAACGCGCACGTGATAGGTCTGAGCCTAAAATTTCCATTGCATCAAGTACTGACGTTGAAGACGTTTTACCCGTGATTGCTACAAATATTGGCTCTAAAAAGTCTTTAATTTTAAGCTCGTGGAATGTAGCAACTTCTTTTGCAATGGCAAAAATAGCTGGCTTATCAAAACTACGTAAACCTTCAAGCTGCCATACAAAAAACTGTAGCGCTTGGCGTATTACGTTTTCGTCAGCTTTGCCCGCCGTTAACAGTGCTGGGTCGTAAGTTGGAATGCCGCCTACAAAATGCCCTGCTAAATCAACCATGTCAGAGAGCGTATTAATGCGCGTTTTAGCTTCTGGTAATACTTTAGCTAGCATTTCGCCATTAAACTTCCAATCAACAAAGCGCTGTACAAGCTCTTCATCTGTTAGGTTTTCGCGGATCCACATGCCGTTTAACCAGCTTAATTTGTCTACATCAAATACTGGGCCGCCAAGCGATACACGCTTCATGTCGAAGTGTTCAATCATCTCATTTAGAGTGAATTTTTCACGCTCATCTGGCATTGACCAACCCATACGGCCTAAGTAGTTAAGCACGGCCTCTGGTAGGTAACCCATTTCTTTATAGTAATTAATAGACGTTGGGTTTTTACGCTTAGAAAGCTTTGATTTATCTGGGTTACGCAGTAGTGGTAAATGCCCTAGCACGGGTGCTTCCCATCCTAAATCTTCGTAAAGTTTTAATAGTTTAGGTGCTGAATTAATCCACTCTTCGCCACGGAAAATATGGCTTATTTGCATGTGGTGATCATCCACTACGTTTGCTAAAAAGTACGTAGGGAAACCATCGGCTTTTAATAGCACTTGCATGTCTACGTTTTCCCACGGGATCTCAATTTCGTCGCGTAGGTAGTCGTTAAATTTAAAAGTGCCTTCGCTTGGTATTTTCATACGAATAACGTAAGGCTTGCCTGCGGCTAGGTTTGCTTTAATTTCATCTTCGGTGAGGTTTAAGCCACGGCCGTCGTATTTAGGGCGCAAACCTTGTGCCATTTGCTCTTCGCGCATTTGGTCAAGCTCTTCGCTGGTTGCAAAACAGTAAAATGCTTTACCTTGCTCAACTAATTGGTGCGCGTATTTTTTGTATAAATCGCTACGCTCTGATTGACGGTAAGGGCCAAAATCGCCGCCTACATCAGGGCCATGATCCCACTCAAGACCTAACCAACGCAGGCTATCCATAATCGCTTGTTCTGACTCTGGCGTGCTACGAACTTGGTCTGTATCTTCAATACGAAGCACAAACTCGCCGCCTTGTTGTTTAGCAAAACAGTAGTTAAATAACGCAATATAAGCGGTGCCAAGATGCGGGTCACCTGTTGGAGATGGGGCAACACGAGTACGGATTGTCATGATAATGTCTCTTTTAATAAGTGAGATAAAAATTAAGGGGGTCGTTTAAGCCGCTACTTTGTTTAAGTAAGCAATAATATCGTTAGATTCGTATAGCCACTCTACTTGGCCATTTTTTTCTATACGTAGGCATGGTACTTTAATTTTGCCGCCTTGCTCTAACAGCTCTTGACGAAATTGTTGATTATTTTTTGCATCACGCGTTTCTATTTTTAAGCCTTCGCGCTTAATTGCACGGCGTACTTTTACGCAAAACGGGCATGCTTTAAATTGATAAAGTTTAAATTGTGAGGTTTGCTGATCAAGCTGCGCTTGCACATCGCTTGCACGCTTTTTACTGCGAGGAGTAAATACAAAATTAAAGAATAAAATTATACAACCTAAAAACCAACGAACGAATTTCATGTTTTGTGCCTGCCTACAACAATTTAAGGAGCCAGATTTTAGCACAAATTTACAATCAAAAAAGCTCAATACTATTATCGGGGGTCACTTCTTCATTTACCTCAAGCTCGCTGTAAGCAGTCACTTTATTACGGCCGCTATTTTTAGAATGGTACAGCGCCATATCGGCTTGGTGCACTATGCTAGATACAGTATCAATACTTGCCAGCTCTAAAAAGCCAATGCTAATTGTAAGCTGCCCAACTTGCGGAAAGGGGTACTCAGCAATATTTGAGCGTAAACGGTTAAGTGCTATATGTGCTTGTGCCTCGGTTTTGGTTTGAAATAGTACCGCAAATTCCTCACCACCATACCTAAATACGTAGTCTTCTAACCTAAAGTTATTTTTTAGCAGCCGCGCTACAAGTAATATAACCTCATCTCCTATTACATGGCCGTAGTTGTCGTTTACGCGTTTAAAGTGATCGATATCAGCAATGGCTAAGTACCATCGTCGCTTTTCGTAGTTATCATCTCGGGGCAATAAAAAGCCTTTGCCTGAGACAATTTCAATCACTTTTTTATCAAAGGTTTGCCTATTTAAAAGCTCGGTTAAAGGGTCTAATCGCGATTTATGTAATAGCCCTAGCTGGTTGGCATAAATATTTAAAATATGCACGGCGAGCATTGTGGTGGTTTGCGCTAATTCTTTTGTGGTTTCTATGAGTAATATGCCAATTACTTTACCAAAGTAATATACCGGCACATACGTTGTTACTACACCTATGGCATGGCTTACTCTTATTTTGTTTTGGGTCACTTTATTAAGCAGCGCTAACGCTTCGTTAGACTCTAATACTTCAAGGCGGGTGTGGGTATTTATAAGCGTAGGCGGTAATTGCGCACTAAAGTGTTTATTAATATAAATAGCAAAATTTTCAACTTCGAGCAGGTCGCCAATAATTTGCACTAACGATGCATCTAAATCACTTTCTTCTTCTTGCTGAGTTAGACTGATTATCCATTCGTGCCCGCAATTGTTTGCCTTCATTAGTTTGCCTAAACTGTTTTAACTTCAATCAGTTTAGACAAAATCATCAACTTTGCTAATTAATTAACCAACACTTTTGGATTAGGGCGCATTCACCTAGGTGGATTAAAGTTTGTTTTACTAAGCGCTATAAAAACTAAAGTAAAACTAAGTCGTCTCTGTGTAGCACCACAGCGCCACTATCAAAATCGAGTAACTCGCCTATTTGCTCTGAGTGGGCCCCTTTAATTTTATTTACTTCAACTTGATTAAAACGTGTTAACCCTCGAGCAATAACGTGGTTGTTGTCATCAATTAAATCAATCAAGTCACCTCGCTCAAAACGGCCAAATGCATTGGTTATGCCTTTAGCTAGTAGGCTTGCCCCCTTGCTTTGCAGTGCAGTAATAGCGCCTGCATCAATGACTATTTGTCCTGTGCTTTTAGGCCCAGCCATTAGCCACTTTTTACGACCATCTTTTGGTGCAGTAAGCTTTAAAAACCGCGTACCGGGTAATTGCTCGCTCATACATTTTAAAATAACATTATTGCCAGCGCCTTTTGCAATAATAACCTCTACCCCTGCGCGCCTTGCTACATCGGCGGCTTGTAGTTTTGTGGCCATACCGCCGGTGCCTAAATTTGTACCGCTACCACCTGCTAGTTGGCGTAATTCATCATTTATGTGGGTTACTTCGTCAATTAGTTTTGCGTCGGTATTGGTGCGCGGATCGCTGGTAAATAAGCCTTCTTGGTCGGTAAGCAGTAATAACTTGTTGGCATTAGCTAAAATAGCCACAAGTGCCGATAAATTATCGTTATCGCCTACTTTTATTTCGCTTGTTGCTACTGCATCGTTTTCATTAATAATAGGTACCACATCGTGGCTCAATAACGCATTTAAGGTATCGCGCGCATTTAAATAGCGCTCTCGGTCATCTACGTCTGCGCGGGTAAGCAGCATTTGCCCTACGTTTATGCCATACAAAGAAAATAAACTTTGCCAAATATGTATAAGTTGGCCTTGTCCTACGGCTGCCAACATTTGTTTATCTATTAGGCCGCGGCCACAGGGGTTAATAAGTTGTTCGCGCCCCGCAGCAACCGCGCCACTCGATACTACTATAACTTGGTGGCCTTGCTTTTTAAGTTCGCTACATTGACGAACCAGCTCAACCATGTGCGCTTTGTCTAATTTATCGGTGCCACCAGTAAGTACACTTGTACCAAGCTTTACAACTATTACCTGTTCCCTTTGCATTATTTTTTACTATTAAAATTTTTAGATAATTTAACTTATACCAGCTCGGTATTTTTGAACAAGTTAAAATTATTCATGCTAGGATCGGCGTTAATTTAATTTGATAAAATTTCATTTATGCCAGCCAGTTTATGCCTAATTATTGCCACCTTTTTATGGGGTAGCTCCTTTATTGCGCTTAAGTATGCAATTGCCGTTTACGACCCTGCATTAGTAATATTTTTACGCATGCTAACCACCTTAGTTTTATCGCTGTGTTTATGGCGTTATGTTATTCGATTTGAGTATTTAAAAGGCGATTGGAAGTACTTATTAGGCATGTCGCTCGCTGAGCCTTGCTTGTACTTCTTGTTTGAAGGCCACGCGATGGAATACACCTCGGCTTCTCAGGCGGGTGTTATTGTTTCGTGCTTGCCTATTATCGTGGCATTGATGGCGTTTTTTATGCTTAAAGAGTACATAAGTAAAGCCATTGTGATTGGATTTACTTTGTGTATTGGCGGCAGTATTTTGCTTACTTTGCTTTCACCAAATACCGATCAGGCCCCTAATCCATTATTAGGTAACTTTTTAGAACTTATGGCGATGGTATGCGCGGCGTTTTACACCATTAGCATTAAGCACTTAGCTAACCGCTACTCCCCACTTACTTTAATTGCTTTGCAAGGCGTAAGCGGTAGTTTGTTTTTTGCACCTTTTTTATTTTTTATCGACTTACCAAGCGAAAATCAACATGACCTAACCGCCCTTATGAGCATTTTATATTTAGGCTCGTGTGTCACTCTCGGTGGCTATGGCATGTATAACTATGCAATTGGCAAGGTATCGGTGTTAACGGCCGCAGCGTATTCAAATTTAATACCTATTTTTACGCTTATTTTATCAGCCATTATTTTGGGTGAAGTGCTCGATTTTTGGCAATGGGTGAGTATATTTGTTGTTTTTGCAGGGGTGATGATAAGCCAACGACATCAAGAACTGGTGGTAGATATACCGCTTAATGAAGCTGGCGATGAGTCCATCAGCTCAGCCGATACAAGCCATCTTAAATCAGTACCCGATGCTAACGAGTCAAAAGGGTAACAGGTTAATAAATAAAGCCCTGGCGTTTGTAAAAACGCCTGTTGGGATTGATGAATAACCTCAATCCTCTTCACTTTATAATACTGTATTACGCCACTTTGCAGCTGCAGCGTAAACGTTTCACCCACTTTAGTGTGTTGTAAAAATGCAAAGTGGGTGTCGTTATGACCCGCTATTAACGCACCGCCATGTTTATCACCCAGCTCTGCCCCTGGTAAAAAGTGGCTTGGTGCAAATGCTAAATTACGACCACTTGCCCCCGCTAAAACGCTAAGCATTTTATTATGCTTAGGCCAGCTAAGCTGTGCTGTCACATAGGTATCGGCGTAAAACCATGGTTTAACGTGAGCGTTTGGCTTAACTAATGCCTCTTGCCAGGCCTGCGCTATCAATATTTGCGCTAACCATGCCTTTGCTTGCATGTATATGCCGTGGCCAAATAGCCCAAGGCCGATGATTAATAAGCCCGCACTTAGCCACTTTTTCATTTAAACGCTCGAGTATATTTTATAGCGGCAAACCCAGCTAATAACATGCATCCAAGCAATATATGCAACCTACTTTGCCCATCGGTTTGCGGTAAGCGCATAGCCAGCCCTTGTGGAGCTGCGTTTTTAGCTAGTGCAGTTTGCTCTGCAGGCTCTTTAACTAGCGCGTGTTCAATAGCTATAAAAGCAGTAAATGGGCTCAGTAGTTGATGTGTAAGCGCTAGCTCCTGCACCTCATTTTTAACTGACTGACGGTCATTATACAAAAGCAACGATTTAATTTTTTGGCGCGCCCACAGCTTATCAATCCCTTTTGCGTTTGCGCTATTTTGTGCGCTTAGTTTTATATTTAAAGGGCCTTGAGCGGTTTGTCCACTAAGCGTAATTTGATTCGTATCATTTAATTTTATAGCCACCATTATTGGCTCGCCAAAATATAAATCGGGCAAGGGTGATGGCCAAAAGTCTAAGCGGTTAGTGCTTTCATCACTTAGCGTTAAATTAGTGATCGCAGGATGCGCAAGCTTATCAAATAACTGCTGCATTTTAGGTTGCACCTCGTGTGTGCTACCAATAAACGTAAACGAACCTTTACCTATATCTGCAGCTCTGCGCATAAAAAAGCTATTAGGTGCACTGCCAATGCCTACAGTAAATAAACGGCTATCGCACAATTTACGCTGAATATTTTTAAATAAGGCATTTTCGTTACTAACACTGCCATCCGTTAAAAATACAACTTGGCGTACAAAGCCCTCAAAACGGCTGCCATCAAGGACGGCATCAAGCGCACCTTGTATTTCTGTGCCGCCATCGGCCTCTAGGCTGTAAATAAAGCGCTCAGCGCGGCGTAAGTTAAAGTCGCTAGCAATAAGAGGACTATCGCTCATGGGGGTAACCACGTTATCAAAACCAATAATGTTAAAGCTGTCGTCGCTATCGAGTAAAGACAGCGCATAAAACAAGGCCTTTTTTGCTTGCTCCATTGATTGTCCGTGCATAGAGCCTGAGGTATCTACAACAAACACCATTTCACGAGGAAGGCGCTGCGTTTGTGTAAAATGATCTCCTGGCGGCATTAGCATAGCAAGTCCGTATCGGTCGCCATTGTCAAACTGCTGGGTAAAAAATGCCGCCTGAGCGCTTTCTTTTTGCAGCGGTTTAAACTCAAGAACAAAGTCGCGGTTTATGGCATTTTGCTCGTTTAATGCAACGGTGTATTGGCCAAATGCAGGGTTATGAATATCTACGTTATGAAATTTAGAGTTTATATCCACCAGCTCTAAACCAACGTCTATATCTATATTTAAACTAAATTTACTACTAGGTGCGTCGTCATCGTTATACGCCGCGCTTTGTATACTGTAAACAGGGCTTAACCAGCCGCTTGGTGCGGTTTTCACGGGAGCTTGGTTTTGCTCATTAAACTCAACTTCACCGCTAATTGCGTGATAACGTGGCGTAATAGTTGTCGGAAAACGAATCGCAAATGTACCACTGCTATAATCAATTATTTCTTGATACTCAAGCTCTATAACTACCTGCTCACCTGGACCAATATTAGCTACATTTGTAATAAACATATTCGCTCGTTGCTGGCGTACGAGTGCTGCTTGTTTGCCTGCTTTTTTAGCTGCTTGGTATTTTTTTTCGGCCTCTACTTTTTTATCAATTTGGCCTTTAATGACTCGCTCACCTATACGCATTGTCATCGCGTGCACGGCGCTTTCATCAGGCAGCGGAAAAACGTAGCGCGCATTAACCGCAAACGGGTTATCATTTTGATAAGTTTGCTTAACGACTACATGGTTTATCAGGCCGGTCAGGGTCATATTAGCATCACTTTTTAATATAATAGCCGGTGCTACAGAGGCGCCACTGCTGTCAAAAAGTTCAAGCTTGGGCGACTGTGCATGGCTATTAAAACTAACCAGAAGCACAGCCACTAAAAAAATAAAAATGCTTACTTTAGTAAGCATTTTGGTTGGGTTACTCAACATAAAATCACTCCATCGAACGCTTAACTTTACTCAAATAAGAGTGGCTTTAGTTACTTGCCGTCTGGCCATTTACCAGGTTTATTGAGCGGGTCGTAAGTGTTACGCGTCGATCAAAAAAGTTATCTTCAACTGTATTGCTGCGCGCCAATGTTTGCTGCTCGCCAAATGCGTGCGCACTTAAACGTGTATGGCTAATACCGTGCTTTATTAAGTAACTTTGCACTGCGTTTACACGTTTTTTAGACAGTAAAAGATTCGCTTGCTCATCACCGCGCTGATCGGCAAAGCCACTTAAATCTAATGCTAGTTGCGGCTGATTTTTTAACAGCACCACAAGCTGGTCTAACTGCGTAGCAAAGTGCGGGGCAATAGCACTAGAGCCTGTTTTAAATTGCACAGTCATGGCAAGTAAGCTATTTATTTGCGATTGTGTTAGCTGCTCATTTTGATTAGCAAGTACCTCTAACTGCTGCTCTAGCCTATTGTTATGGTTAAGCACGTGCATGTAGTCACTGGTTTTTTGCTGCATCACTGTTATTGCCCTCTGCTGCTGAGCAATTTTGTCATCGGCTACTTTTGAATCACCAATTAAGCCCCCAGCAAATGCGCCAATAAATGCCCCAATCGGCCCGCCAACTACACCACCAATAATGGCGCCTGTACCTAAACCAATCGCAGTTTCTTTATGTGCTTCTTTAGAAGGGGTATTGGTTGCTGCTGCAAATGCAGGTGTACACACACTGGCTACTAGCGTTAATGCGATTAATGTCTTCTTCATGATGTAATCCTTAAACTTGTTTTAATTTGCGATGTTTTGTTTTGATGGTTGTATTAAAACAGCTACAAGTGGCAACAAAGGGGAACAAAAATGGCAAAGTGCTGAGCAATTGTGGCAAAAAAATGGCAATTGCCTTTTTAAGCGTACATAACTGAAAAACTTCGATATAGTGCGTTTTAAAATAAATAAGGGTGTGTAAAATGAAAAAAATAGCCATCATTGAAGATGAAGCCGCCATCCGCGAAAACTATATTGAAATGCTTAGCGCTCAAGGTTATCAAGTAAGTGGCTTTGCAGATCGCCCAAGCGCAGAGATTGCATTTAAAGACGCCCTACCCGATTTAGCCATTGTGGATATTGGTTTAGGCCATGAAATAGACGGCGGTTTTTTACTTTGCCAAACTTTGCGTACGCTTTCTAAAACACTGCCAATTATTTTTTTAACTGCACGCGATAGCGAAATAGATACAGTATGTGGCCTGCGTATGGGCGCCGATGACTACCTAACAAAAGATATTAGCTTAGCCCATTTGGCTGCCAGAATAGGCGCACTATTTAGACGCATGGAAGCACTTGAGCAACCCGCCGATGCCAATGCATTAATTACACGTGGCTCGCTTAAGCTCGACACCCAGCGCATGCAGGTATTTTGGCAGCAACAATTAGTTGATTTAACTGTGACCGAATTTTGGATGTTGCATTCACTTTCGCAGCGCCCAGGCCATGTAAAAAGCCGTAACGATTTAATGAGCGATGCAAAAATTTACGTAGACGACAGCACGATCACCTCGCATGTAAAACGCATTCGTAAAAAGTTTATTGCTCTTGATAACAACTTTGACTGCATAGATACCGTGTACGGTATGGGCTACAGGTGGGAACAACGCTAATGTTACGATTTGGCCTGCGCAGTAAATTTATACTTCTGTCGTGCTTTTTGTTTTTACTGCCGTGGCTTGGTTACGAGTACGTATGGGAAATGGAAAAGTTTTTACGCCAAGGCCAAGAAAAAACCCTCGTAGGCACTACTCGCGCACTTGCCACTGCTTTGCACGAGCGCCCCGCACTTTTTGATGAGCAAACCAACTTTTTAGACCAAGTTGTAAAAGGGCGTGATTTATATGCCTATAATCTAAAAAACCCTATTCAACTTGATGGTAAGCTGAGCGACTGGCAAAGCTATCAACCACTTTTTTGGCATTACGATAAACGTTATTTACAAAAAACAGACCCAGAGCATAAAAGTGACGATTTATCGTTTGATCATATGGTGGGCAAATTTGATAACTATTTATATGCCGTGTTTAAAGTCACCGACGATCATCTTATTTATCGCGCTAAAAATAGTTTAAGTATTACAAATAACGATTATTTAAAAATTGGTATTAAAAGCCCAAACGGCGATTTTAATACATACATTATTGCACCGCGCCAAGACGGCTGGGTTAATGCGTTTGATGCGAATACCAAAATTCCGTTTACAAAAATTCAGGGCTTTTTTATACGCACTGAAACGGGATATAACGCAGAGCTGCGCTTTCCTATAAATATGCTGGGTAACAAGCTTGGCTTTGCCGTGGTCGATATAGACACAACAAAAGCACCGCTTGATTCTAAAATAATGGCAACCTCTAACTTAAATAACCCAAGCGATTTAGGCTCTGTATTGGTGCCCTCACCCGAAATTAACCGAATTTTAAAAGGTATGGGCCACAGCGGTAGCCGTATTTGGGTGGTTGATAACCATCATCGCGTATTAGCACAGTCGGGCACAATTCAAAATGCCGATGGCGTATGGGCCGACGGGCTTAAAAACCAGCCGCCTAAAAATGCCTGGCAGCGCTTTGAACAAACATATTTGCACCCGCTTTATTATAAAATTTTAACTCGCCCCGAAAACGAATTTTTAGATACCCTACACGATGTTGCCTCAATGCAAGGTGCGCATTTAGCTAAAGCACTCAAAGGGCAACCAGCGTCGTCTTGGCGGTTAACCCCCGATAGTAAAGCCGTTATTTTATCGGCGGCTTATCCTATTTGGATTGACGACAAAGTCATTGGCGCAGTCATCGCCGAGGAAACCACTAATGGTGTACGCACACTGCGTAATAAATCGCTCGAAAAGCTCTTTAACGTTATTTTAGCGGTGATGCTAATTGGTACCGTTACGTTGTTCTTTTTTGCTTCGCGTATTTCGAGCCGTATTAGGCGATTACGCGACACCGCAGAGCAAGCCATTGATGCCCAAGGGCGCATTACTGGCAGTATTAATTACAGCGACTCAAACGATGAAATTGGCGACCTTTCACGAAGCTTTGCTAATATTGTTGGCCGATTGGGTGGATACACTAACTATTTAGAAAATATGTCATCGCGGTTATCGCACGAACTGCGCACGCCGGTGGCTGTGGTGCGCTCATCACTTGAAAACTTACAAAGCCTGCCACAAAACGAGCTAAGCCAAAAATACTTAGAGCGCGCCAGTGAAGGGGTTGAACGTTTAGGTAAAATAATTACCACCATGAGCGAGGCCACACGCCTTGAACAAAGTATTCAAAGCAACGAGAGCGAGCCGTTTGACTTACAAAAGGTTATTAATGGCTGCATGCAAGGCTACCAGCTTACTTACCCTGAACAGTTATTTGAGCTTGATGTATGCCAAAACCCTTTACCTATGCAAGGAGCCCCCGAATTTATAGCTCAGCTACTTGATAAACTTATTAATAATGCGCTGGAATTTAGTGAAGCAAATACGGCTATTAATGTAGGTCTTAAGCAGAGCGAAAATAAAGCAATATTAACAGTGAGTAATACTGGCCCCGCCCTGCCTGAAGGGCTAACTGAGCATATTTTTGATTCTATGGTGTCGGTGCGTAGCCAGCAAATGCAGCAACAACCGCACTTAGGGTTAGGGCTTTATATTGTAAGGCTAGTATGTGATTACCATAAAGGCAGTGTCACTGCGCAAAACAACGAGCGCGGTAATGGCGTGGTGTTTAAAGTAACCCTGCCTTTGCAAAGCTAGGCTGTGCTACAAGTGATACTTTTTTTGCACAGTGATTACAATTTACTACAACTTAAAATGTAACTATTCACTTTTAATTCAGTCGAACGGCCATACCCTGAACGCTAATTAAGGAGAATAGATCATGAACAGTCCACTTGAGCGTGAAGAGATCGAATTTATTTTTGATCTATACAGGCCCCAAGAGCAAGCGCCTAGCTTACCTTCAGAGCCTGCCAACTCTACATATAAAAACTTACGACAGCCAGAGCAAGTTAAAAACGAAGGCGTGTCTGAATACCTCAGCTAGGGTATTACCTATTGCGTTGCCTGCTCATTTTGTAAGAACGCTTTAATACAGTTTATTTCTGCCAGCTTAACCTCTTCGCCTATTTCTGGGCCTTTTTTGCCATTTTTAAGTGCAGCTTGCACTACCTGCTTTTTATCTAATTTTTGTAATTCATAAAAAATTGCACGCAGCTTAGCTCCTTGCGGATAGGGCTTATCTACGAGCGTGTCTCCTCGCCCTTGCGCATCACATTGGCATGCTTGGGTAAAAGCAATAAATCGCTCTGGGTGCACTAAAGCATTTAAATTATTGACAATTAATTTATGAATCGTTTGTGGTCTTAATTGCTCCAGCGTATGGCATAAGGTGTGATTATCGCTGGTGAGTACGCCAATATCACGAAAGCGATTAGGCACTTTTAAGCGCTCACAAAACTTTTCTACTACGGCTACCCCTTCGCGCTCATGACCGCGTAAATTACCGCGTTTTTTAAAGCTCAGTGCCTTACCAAAATCATGAGTTAATGCCGCAAACCGTGTTTCTAAATTAAAGTTTAAATCGGCGGCGCGCCTAAGTACCAACATAGTATGAACCAACACATCGCCTTCGGGGTGGTGATTGGCAGGTTGCGGCACACCGTCCATTTGCTCTATTTCAGGGAAAATACCTAAACCATGGAGTGCTTTAAAATAAAGTTCAGGGTGTTTTTCACCCAGTGCTTTTTCGGTTTCAAGCCATACGCGTTCAGGCACTAAATGATCAAGCTCACCTTTATTTTTAAGCTCACGCATTAATGCATACGTACTTGGGTGAATACGCCACTCACTTCCGTAGCGTGCCAAAAAACGCGCTATGCGTAATACCCTTACAGGGTCTTCTACAAAGGCCTCTGTGGTGTGGCGCAATATTTTATTGTGTAAATCACTTTGGCCATCAAAAGGGTCAATAACGGTGCCGTTTTCATCAAGTGCCATTGAGTTTATAGTTAAATCGCGCCTTGCAAGGTCTTCTTCGAGTGTGACATTAGGACTGGCGTCTACCACAAAGCCGGTATAGCCTTTACCGCTTTTTCGCTCAGTGCGTCCCAAGGCGTATTCTTCTTTTGTTTTTGGGTGTAAATAAACCGGAAAATCACTTCCTATAGGCACAAAACCAAGCGATTCCATCGTTTTGGGTGTTTCGCCTATAACAACATAATCGTTATCTTTTGATGCTATATTAAGAAGCTGGTCGCGTACCGCGCCACCAACAAGGTAAACTTGCTTAAGGTTGTGTTTCACTGTTTATCCTAATCACACTGGGTGGTTATTTGATATAGATCATACCATTAAAATAGCCATTGTTTGCCAAGCTTAAGTAAGCTCATTACAATAGCGCTTTATTTTAGCCGCAGCCTCACTCTCAATGAAAAATCATTCATCAAAAAAAGAACTTATGCTACTGCCTATATTACTTGTGGTTATTGTAATGTGCGTGGCGGGACACTTTTTACTACAGGCAAACTTTCAAGATAGCAACATGGTTGAATACATGTTGGCAGCGCTGCCCTTTGCAATGTTTGGCCTAGTTATTTTGGCATTTAAAATGGCGGCTAAAAGCGAAGCCAATGAGCAAAACGAGCAAGACTCTTAATCAAAGAATATAATATCCAAACCAATCGGGCTTAATTGGCTGAGTGTGCCCACTAGGCGTAAGCTTAATATTTAGTTGGCTGTCGAGTAAATCTATTGCAAAGCAGTCATCTACATCATGTAAATCATCTTTATGAATATGGCTAAGGCCTGCAAGTAAGTCGTTTTTAGCGCGCTGCTTGGCCTCTGTTGCGCTACTGGCAACATATAAGGCAAAGTCGTGTTGCTCTGCCATAGAGTCATTCCTGTAAGCGCCTAAATTAACAAAGTACAGCTGCTTATTTTGCTCAACATAACTATCAACGACCTCTACTTTATAACCGTCGATATGGTTAATTGCCATGTAGCTATCCATATGCACATTGTTTTTATCGCCTACCCATTGGCTTTTTAGCTTTGAATAAGTTTGCTCAATACTTTGCCCTACTACAAAGCGAATATCGTGCATTTCTATGTGGCAGCCTTGAATCCGCCCACCTAGATACACCATAAATAACTGCATTTAATTACCTTGATCGTAAATTACACTAATTTATCGACATCAATATTGTGTTTTTTTATTAGCTTATAAAAGTCTGAACGGTTTCGTTTAGCAAGCTTTGCGCCTTCGGCTACATTACCGCCTGCCATTTTGAGGGTATTTATTACATAATCGCGCTCAAACTCTTTTTTGGCATCATTTAAAGAAAGCGGCTCGGCACTGGCTTGGTTTGAGTTAAGTGCATTTAGCACTAAATGCGCAGAAATAACCTCACTGGCACTTAATGCAACCACTTGCTCTACAACATTTTGTAACTGGCGAATATTCCCTGGCCAGTCGTAACGTACCAGTGCATGCATGGCATCGTTTGCAAAACGTTTTTCTTTTTGGTTCATTCGCTTTGCAATACTGGCGCTAAAGTGCTGAGCAAGCAGACTTATATCTTCTCGGCGCTCACACAGCGGCGGTAATTTTAAATTAACAACGTTTAGGCGGTAGTATAAATCTTCCCTAAATTGTTGATTGCTAATCGCATCGGGTAAATTTTTATGCGTGGCCGATACAATGCGCACATCAATAGGAATTTCTTCTTGAAAGCCCACCGGGCGTATGGTTTTTTCTTGTAGTACACGCAGCAACTTAACTTGTAAATTAAGCGGCATATCGCCAATTTCATCTAAAAATAAGGTGCCGCCCTGCGCTTGCTGAAACAAACCTTGGTGATCTTTTACAGCCCCAGTAAATGCCCCCTTTTTATGGCCAAATAATTCTGACTCTAAAAGCTCCCCTGGCACTGCGCCACAGTTAATGGCCACAAAAGGCCCTTCACTTACATGGCTGTGTTGATGAATCGCTTGCGCCAATAACTCTTTACCTGTACCACTGGCGCCTGAAATAAGCACATTTACTTGGGTTGGCCCTAATAATTTTACTTGTTCAAGTAGGTGTAACATAGCGCCACTGCGCGTGACTATATTACTTTTTTGAGGCGATTCTTCTGCGTTAACGCCATGTATTTCAATGGCTTTGGCTAGGCTGTCAAATAGCTCATCTTTATCTACCGGTTTTGTTATAAACGCAAAAATACCTTGTTTTGTCGCCTCAACCGCATCGGGAATAGAGCCATGCGCTGTCATCATTATTACCGGCAATGCTGGGTAGCGGCTTTGTAATTGGCGATGTAAGGCCATGCCGTCCATTTCGTCCATACGCAGGTCTGTTATAACTGCATCAAACACGTGGCTTTTAAGAACTTGCAATGCAAGTATGCCGCTTTCACAGGTAGTTACTTCGTACCCTTTAGACTCGATTCTTAGCGCGAGTAATTTAAGTAAACTTGCATCATCATCAACAAGTAATACTTTTGCACCTTGTGCTGTGTGTGTTGCCATGATTACTGCTCCTTAGTGTCTTCGCGTAGTAATAACTGTTGCTCTATTGTGGCTAAAGACGATAACGTTTGCTGCATTTTGTCATTTAACGCCTGCTGCTCTTTTAGCGCATTGATTTGCCGAGTAACATGCTGCTTTTGAAGCCATAAATATTGTTTAATAGGGTCTGGCCAAAAGTAGGCTAAATCGAGTTTTTGCAAGCGCGCCATTACCTCTTCGGGTGCGCTTGAAGTATTAATACACATGTATTTAAAAAAGCGTTTTAGCTCTTTTTCACCTAGATAAGTGTGTAGGCTTGGTTTTACTTTAAAACCACCACATTGATTAGCATGCCATGCAACAACACGTGCTGCGCTGGGATAAACGGGATCACTTTTAGGACGCTTTTTAGGATTTGGCACCGCATTTTTTGCAGGTGCAGCCTCCTGTGACACAGCTGCTGTTTGTGTGTTATTTATTTCACAGCCAGCTAAAATAACCGCACTACTGAGCACACATAAAATAGCTATTAAACGCGTACGCATGCTATTAAACTCCTTGATTAATTAAAGGTATTTTTATTGTAAATAAGCAGCCTTGAGGCTGGTTATGCTCAACACTGAGCTGACCTTGTAACTGCTCAACCGACTCTTTTACTATGGTTAAACCTAGGCCACTGCCTTGCAGCGTAACATCTTTATTATGCTTACCTTGGTAAAATGCGCTGAATATCTGGTTTTTTTCTTGCTCTTTAATGCCACAGCCTTCATCGCGCACTTGAATTGTTAGTCGCTTTTGCTCAAGCGCTAAGGTTACATCTACGCTTTGCCCTGTATTTGAAAACTTTAACGCATTAGAAATGAGCTGAATAAGGGTCATTTCTATCAGCTCTGCGGGTAATGCAAGTGGCTGTTTTGTTGTGCTGTTATGCCAATTTAAACTTTGCTGCTTAGCCGTTAAACGGTGCTCAAAGTGGCTGTTTATTTTATTTATTAAATTATCAAATTCGACTTCGCTAACGCTGTCTTTACTGGTTCTGATAGCGTTATAACTAAGCAGGCTGTCAATCATAGTGCGCAAACGCACCATAGATTGGCTAATAAGCTCAAGCACAGCTTGCTGCTCTTTTGTAATAGGCCCGACGATTTCATCGCTAAGTAAGTCGGTGCCCTCAACCATTGAAGCCAACGGCGTTTTAAGCTCATGGGTTACATGGCGTAAAAAGGTATCTTTTTGTTGCTCGAGCATATGTAGCTGCTCTTGCACCCATTGTAGTTTTTCGCCCAATTCCACCAGCTCACTTGAACCTTGCACTGCTATTTTTTGCTGCCAGTGCCCTTGCCCTAGTTTATCTATTACCGACGTAAGCCCTTTTAAACGTTTACTTATGCGCCATAAAAACCCTCCACCAACAAGTAAAGTAAGCGGTATAAGCGCCACTAACCAGTTAATAAACGAGCTTTGCAAAGTACTTAACTCATTTTGGTTGTTTTGAATTTGCGCTGCATTTGTATCGCGCAACCACACCGTAAGCTCAGCCACTAAATCGCTAATAGGCACAAACAATGCTGCATCTTGTTGGTTATTTTCAATCAAAGCTTGATGAGTGCTACGTAATGTTGTTGCTAAGCGACGCCACTGCATAGTGTATTGCTGTGAGGCACTGGCTTGGCTAAGAGTGTCGATTGTTTGTAATGAGGATTGCCATTTTTCGTTTATTAACGTGTCGAGCGACTCGCTTTTTAAAACCCAGTTTTGACGCGTTGCCCGCTCAAGACTATTAAGCTCTTGCTTTAAAAAGTTAAACGACTTAGTAACTTGGTAATTATTACTGACAATAAGCTGAGTAACAGCGAGCTGCTTATTTAATGCATTTAAAAAAACAATAACCACTAAACTAAGCGGCAGTAACGACAGCAGCATACTTATTATAAACTGACCTATTAAGTTAGGCCGCCAATTAAGCATTGCACGATACTTGTTAGCAAGCGTTACAGGCATTATCATTTCCTTTTATTGTTTTAAGCGCTCTATTTTAGTTACTTACCTTATACTCTCGCTGAATCAACTTCTATATTTAACCCAACATATCCACTTGTTGCTATTTAGCAACACGCTAAGTTATTGATAACTATGCTAAGTATTAATACTGCGTACTGCCTGTTGCAAAATTAACACATATATAAGTAAATATTTCCGATTAGCGCCAAACAATACACGTAAGTCATTGATTTTAATTAATTATATATATTGGCACTATTTTTGTAATAGTGAGTGCAACTTTAATCAATAAGGAAATTAAATGAACAACCGCTTTTTAGTAATTTTACCCATGCTGGCTTTTGGGTTTATGGGCACAGATGCAATAGCTATGGACGTTCAAGCTACATTTAATGAGCTAGATAAAGACAGTAATGGCACACTTAGCGAATCAGAAGCGGGTGAAGATGCCGTGTTACACGAAAACTTTTCACAAATAGACACTAACCAAGATGGTCAGTTATCGCTAAGTGAATTCAAAAAGTTTATTCAGTAAATTCATTTAATAAGGAACATAATTATGAAACAACTTATCGCAGCATTTGCATTAATGTTTTTAGCAATTAGCGCCACGGCTTTAGCCTCTTCTGTCAACATTCGCTTTGCTCATTTAGACAAAGATATGGATGGCGCTGTGTCGCTTGCAGAAGCAAAGCAAGACAAAGAAGTCATGAGACAATTTGCCGATTTAGATGAAAACGAAGATAAAGAAATCTCAAAAGAAGAGTTTCAAAACTTTAAACCTTAATTAAGTTTTACTTAAGCTTTTACCTAGTAAGCTAGGTATCAAAAGCATTTGCCATAATCCCTGAGGGAATGTGTAAACGGATTTAATGTTGGGAAGTTAAATTATGGCAAGTGCTTTTTTTATTAATCTACAAACACTGTATGTTGGAAGGAAAACCATGAAGTGTGTTTTTTTTAGTGTTATCGCTATTACCATGATCAGCTTTAATGCTGTTGCGTTAGATGTTAAACAACGTTTTGATCACCTTGATGCCAATAAAAACGGCTTCTTAACAGAAGACGAACTAGAGCCACAACCTCAGCTACTCAGCACCTTTACTCGCTGGGATAAAAACCAAGACAAACAAATCTCGCTTCTTGAATTTAAAGACTATTTAACCAATAACCTTTACTGAGTATAAGTATGAAGACTGTAAGCTATTTAGCGCTTATTGCGCTGGGCCTTTTTAGCGATGCAACCCTTGCCCAAAGTACAGAAATTGCCGATAAATTTGAAAAGTTTGACCGTAACCACGATGGTTTTTTAACCCGTTCAGAAACCGCTATTGACCCCGCCCTTTGGTCACGCTTTTCAAGTTATGATAAAGATAAAGACGGTAGACTTACCCTTTCGGAATATGGCATATACGCCAGTAAGTAACTCTTTTTTTATAAGCGTAAGTGCTAAATTTTTAACAGCCCTTACGCTTTTAAGCTATCTACCTCAACATATTGGTATTCTAAAAGTGAGTTTGCTAGGGTTATTTTACTAACAATAAAAAATAACCAACTTATGCAACTCAAAAAACTATTTAACCCACTACTGCTTGCCGGCTTATTTGTAAGCAGTACTGTGATTGCGCAAACGCAGGTCATTTATAACGCTAATGGTTACACCCCCTTATACCAAGGCGGTATACAAACGTTTTCTACTTTAGTGATTAAAAACGGTAAAGTTGTAAAAACTGGAGACGATACGCTTAAAAGCACTTTCCCTGATGCTAAACTCATTGATGCCAAAGGTAATACGTTACTGCCAGGGTTAATTGACGCTCACGGGCATGTGATTGGCCTTGGCGATAACTTATCGCAACTTGATGTACGCGGTGCCAAGTCGGTTGACGAAATAACCACAAAATTAAAAAGCTTTGCTGAAAATAAACAAGGCTGGATTTTAGGCCGAGGCTGGAACCAAGAGCTTTGGAGCAATACACGCTTTCCAACCGCCAAAGACTTAGACAACGTAGTCAATGACCGCCCAGTGGTACTTTCGCGCGTTGATAGTCATGCAATTTGGGTTAACAGCAAAGCATTAGAGCTGGCCGGCATTACCGCGGCCACTCAAGCCCCTGAGGGCGGCGAAATAATAAAAGATGAATTTGGTAATCCAACCGGTATTTTTGTTGATAAGGCCGAGTCGTTAATTACCCAGCATATGAGCGCCCCTTCAAAACAAGCTATAAGCGACTCATTAGATGCCGCAGGCGCGCATTTATTAAGCTTAGGGATCACCTCAACTCACGATGCTGGTATTGATAAAACCACTTGGGAAGTTTATAAAGCGCGCAGCGAGCAAGGTGATTTGCCGCTAAGAATAGTCGCCATGCTAAGTGCCGCTAGCCCCGATTTAGAGTACATGCTTAAAGCTGGGCGCTACCAAGATGCAGCATCGTTTATGTCTATCCGCAGTGTAAAAGTGTACGCTGATGGTGCATTAGGCTCGCGCGGGGCTGCACTAATTGATGACTACGCAGATAGAAAAAACCACCATGGCCTAATGCTAGAAACTCAAGCTAAGCTTGAAGAGTTATTTACTTTAAGCTTCAAAAATGGCTTTAGCGCCAACACCCATGCAATTGGCGATAAGGCAAATAAAGTGGTACTTGATGCGTATCAAAACGTGTTTAAGCAAACAGGCGGTATGTTACTGCGTAACCGCATAGAACACGCACAAATTGTTACCCCTGATGACATTCCACGTTTTAAAGCACTTAAAATCATTCCGTCTATGCAGCCAGTGCATGCCACCTCCGATATGCATATGGCTGAGCAGCGCTTAAGTGATAACCAATTACAAGGTGCATATGCATGGCAAACATTTTTACAGCAAGGCTCTGTGATTGCTGCAGGCTCTGACTACCCGGTAGAGCTGGCAAATCCATTTGATGGCTTGTATTCAGCCATTACCCGTATGGATCATAATAAGTTGCCTGAAAACGGTTGGCGCGCAAGCGAAGTACTAAGCCGCGAACAAGCCCTCAGAGCATTTACACTGGGCGGCGCGTATGCAGCGCACCAAGAGTTTAAAATCGGCAGCTTAGAAAACTCAAAGTGGGCAGACTTTATTTTAATAGACAAAGACTACTTTAAAGTCCCTGTGGATGAGATTTATAAAACACAGGTTTTACAGACTTGGATTGCTGGAGAATTACGCTTTGAAAAAGAATAGGTTACAAAACAGACAAACTTAAAAATAAATGAATTTATTATGAATATTTATTAAAGTAATTAAAAAGTATGTCGATAAGTGGGGGTATTTTAAAAACCTCTTATGTTTCAGGAAGAAAACATGTTATCTAAAAAAATATCTCTTACTTTATCGACTCTTTTTACTTTATCGCTTTCTGCATGCTCTACTCACCCAGTTTATAATGGTCATGCTCCCCATAATAATATTGGTCATCATAACGCTCATAGCCGCTACTCAGACATTCACCAACCTCGTGTAAATAATTGGCAATTTCCTGAAAATAACTACCGTCCTATTAACAGTAGTAAGTTGTTAAGTAACTATACAGAGCAATTAGCAATGAAGCTGATTGAAAATATGAACTACATCAACAGTGGAACCCCTGTGGCAATTACTTCGTTTGTGAATTTAGATGACAATTTACAAACCACTAATATATTTGGTAATCACTTAGCTGAAAGCTTTATTACTGAAATGCAGGAATTTGGTTTATCGGTCGTTGATTACAAGCACACAGGTGCTGTGCATGTAACCCCGTTAGGTGACTTCTCGTTTAGTCGTAATGGTAAAGAAATTAAAGGTTATCCGCATATCGAATACACTTTATCAGGCACGCTAACTTATACAAATCGCGGTGTTATTGTTAACGCTCGAATTATTGGTGCAAAATCTAAAGTGGTGGTCTCATCTGCAAAAGGGTTTATACCAAGCTTTGTTGTTGAGTCACTTTACCCAACTCGCAGAACTGATGGCATTGTTTTAGACGCGGTGCTTTAAAACAAAAAAGGGTTAACTTAAATGTTAACCCTTTTTTTGAATTTTTAGCTTCACGCTTCTTTGACTTTTGGCTGTCGGTATAGCTTTATAATATGGTACATATTTACCAGCGCCAACAAGCCATTAGTAAACGCAACAGGCACAGCGCCAATAGCCACGCCATATACAGTAAATACTATACAGCCAAACATATTATACCAACGCAGTTTTACAACATCGGTCATAGTTAACGATGCAACCAATAAAGCTGATGCAATATAACCTAAATATTCCCAACTCAATTGTTCTCTCCTACCCTTTAGGTTAGCATTACGCTAATGCTAAGCTGTGGCACTTGTCAGTGTTGCAAAGTATAAAATAAAAAAACTAACTTGCTTAAAAAACCTTAAAAAGTATATTGGTTGTAGCCAATTACTTCCTAAATCATTACACGGGAAATGAAGGTATTGCGTACTTAGCAAGGCTAATTACAGTAGCAAGTTAGTATAAATTCTTAGAACCTTAATAATATCGTCATTAAGGTGTAATAAATAGGACAATTGTCCGAAGAGCATATTGATGTTTCAATACCATTTTTCTAGTTATCTTGTTGAACAGTTACTCACCTTTGCAGGAAGTAGTTATCAACAATCAAAAAAAGAAGTGCTGATCCACCAAGATCAACCACTTAGTAAACTTGTGCTGGTGCGCAGCGGGACTATTTCGTTTAGTTATGATGTAGGTAACGGACGTCGCCTATTATTAGGCCAGTTAGATTGCAACAACACCCTAATTGGTGAAATAGAAGCGCTTAACAATAACCCATGTATTTATACGGTCACTTGTTTTAGTGATGTAACCTACAACTTAATAGAGCTTCGTCACTGGCGAGCATTGCTTTTAGAAAAGCCAGAGCTGAGCTTATACACCGCACAAACCATTGCGGCTAAATTTCAAGAAAACCAAAAAATTAATTTAGATAAGTTACTGTTGCCTTTAAGCTACAACATTGCTAAAGACTGCCTATTAAGGGCCGAGAACAATAACCCAACGCTACTGCGTGCATATCCAACGGTTAACGCCGAGGCTGAGCGCTTTGCAACCACTGAGCGAGCATATCGTCGTGTGGTAACTGAGCTTGTTGAAAAAGGCTTAGTGCAGCGCAGCTCTCACGGATTAAAAGCCGTCGATACGCAAAGTTTAAGTGACTATGTAGATAGCTTTGCACAGCTTTAAAGAAGCTAAAAGCGCACACAAAAAAAGGCCGTTATGGCCTTTTTTAGTTTTTATGGTCTTTATTTGCATTGCGCTACAGCAGCAATGTATTTAAACCGAGCAGACTAACAAGCCCCCGTACAAATAAACTCCTACTTAACGCTTTGGCAATTACTTGTCTAATAAAATATCTTGGATATTTACTAAATCAGATTTACCTTCAATAATTTCATCTGGCGTTAAACCCGATAACTCATGCGGGAACACTAACCACTCTTCTGACTCATGAATAAAGTAATCTGGCACCATCTCTACTTTTGAGTTTTTAGGCTTATAGTATGGGCATGCCACACGAATATCGCGTGGTAAGTTTAAACGCATAAGCTCAGAAAGCTTTTCTTTTAGTGCAAATATACTGCGACCAGAATCAAACACATCATCAACAATAAGTAGTGAATCGCCCGCGTTGGCGTTTTCTACAATGTAGTGTAGGCCGTGTACTTTTATTTCTTTAGATTGCTTGCCAATACCGTAATAAGACGACGTACGCACCGCAATGTGATCAGTCTCAATGCCTTTGTAATCGTAGTATTCTTGCACAGCAATACCAATAGGTGCACCACCTCGCCAAATACCAATTATAAAGTCTGGACGAAAGCCATCTTTATAAACTTGTGCCGCTACGCGGAATGAATCTTCAAGTAGCTGTTGAGCTGTGATGTAGCACTTATCTGACATAGTTTAGAACCCCAGTGGTGAGTATAACATTTGAGTGTAGGCGCTTTAGCCAATAATTAAACACCCAAACAGGTATTGGCGAAGGATTTTACCGTAAATAAAAATAAATTGCTTGCCTGCAAATAGCAAAATAGGCACCAATGGGTGCCTATTTTATGTATTAAACGCTTAGTTACGTACTATTAAGCTTTTTCTAACAATGTACGAGCCACTGTGCGCATACCTTGTGTAGTTGCACCAGCAGCCCATTGGCTCGTGCTGCCCATATTAAATGCTGCGGCTAAATCTATGTGTACCCAACCTTTACCATCGTTTGGTACAAAGCGAGATAAAAAGCCAGCCGCATTTGAAGCGCCGCCGTAACCACCGCCTTTTTGAGCACGGCTGTTAGCAGTGTCAGCGTATGGTGATGGGCAGTTTTGCTGGTGCCATTTTTCAAGAGGCAGAGGCCATGCAGCTTCCATTTCTTGCGATGCAAAGTCTTCTACTTCACGAACCAACTCTTTATCAAGGGCAAATAAGGCATTGTACTCTTGACCAACAGCCACTAGTGCAGCTCCGGTAAGTGTTGCCGCATCAATAATAAGTGGAGCGCCAGTCTCACCTGCAGCCATTAGGCCATCGGCAAGCACTAAACGCCCTTCAGCATCGGTATTTACAATCTCTACCGTAGTACCATTTTTGTACGTTAAAATGTCACCTAACTTATAGGCATGACCCGAGATTAAGTTCTCTGCACAGCATAAAAACAGCTTAATGCGTTTTTCTATACCGCGGTTAATAGCCAATGCTAAACCCGCTGTTACCGTTGCCGCGCCACCCATGTCGCACTTCATTCCTAGCATACCTTCGCTAGATTTAATTGAGTAACCGCCTGAGTCAAACGTAATACCTTTACCTACAAGTGCTGCACTTACCGGCGCATTTTCATCGCCTGTTGGGTTGTAATCTAGCTCAAGTAAAACAGGTGGGCGCTCAGAGCCACGGCCCACAGCATGAATGCCAATCCATTGTTGCTCTAATAATGCATCGCCTTTAATAATTTGATAGCTCACGTGTTCAGGCGCTAATGATTGAATAAATTCAGCCGCTTTTTCAGCAAGGCTCTCCGGGTAAATGTCATCGGCTGTGCCGTTTACCATTTCTCGTGCCCACGTAGCTGAGGCTTTTAAATGCGCAAGCTCGTTTAGATCTGATTGTGCGTTATCAACAAATTCAACACCATGTAATGATTTAGGTGTTACAAATCCTTGATAAAAAGCCCATTGGCTTTCTGTGCACCATGTATCGCCCGCAAGCTCAACCTGTTTAACACCTTGGCTTGCAATTGTTCGCGCCGCTTTTTGAACATTTTTTAATGTTTCTTGCTCAGATAAATGCACCGTGGCGCCTTGCTCGTTAAAAGACAACGCCGCGTTTTCGCCCCAATGGCTTGGTGCTGCTTGCTCGCTTAGTTGAACAACAAATTTTTCACTCATGTTAGAATACCCTTACACTTAAATGTGCCACCGAGTTTACTATAGTGAGTACAAGTTCCCAACAGCTTGAGATAAATAACATAAACCAACGCATCAGCCGCGTTTAGCATTGGAATTTAAATGAAATACACCCCAGCTTTACAGCCCGCTACATTATTAAAACGCTATAAACGCTTTTTAGCCGACCTCCAACTTAACGATGGCACTGAATTTACCGCACACTGTGCTAACACAGGTAAAATGACTGGTTGCGCAGAGCCTGGGTTTAGCGCATTTTATTCAACAAGCGATAACAGTAAACGAAAATACCCTCATTCGTTAGAGCTCACCCAAAACAGCCTCTCGCAGCTGATATGTGTAAATACCGCCGTGGCAAATAAAGTAATCGAAGAGGCTATCAACAACCAGCTTATTACAGAGCTTAACGGCTATGAGCAACTTCAAAGTGAAGTAAAATATGGCAGCGAAAACAGCCGTATCGATTTTTTACTCACCAGTGACAACAAACCCGCTTGCTATGTAGAGGTCAAGTCAGTCACCTTGTTAAGCGAAACTGCACCTCAAAGTGGGCAAGGCTACTTCCCTGATGCTCAAACCGTGCGGGGGCAAAAACACATTCGCGAATTAATAGAAATGATCGAACAAGGCCACCGCGCAGTATTACTGTTCGCTGTTTTACACCAAGGTATTAATACCGTGAGTGCAGCAAGCCACATAGATAAAAAATACAGCGATTTGTTAAACCAGGCGATTAAAAAAGGCGTGGAGGTATACGCTTACAAAGCAACTATTTCGCCAAGCGAAGTAACACTGAGTGAAAAAGTGGCCTTTAAATAAAAAAATTAACTTGCTTTTAAACTTTATGCCCATATAACTAGGCAAGTTTAAATACCGAAATAACGATTAATAAAGCATCAAAATTAAAATATGAGCCTTTTTAGTCAACACACTGGTTGAAGCTAATTCGATTAATTAAAAAATAAATTTGCCTAGGGTATAAGATTCTGCTATTTATACCGCCGGCTAATGCTGAGGCATTAAATTAAGGATTTAGGAGAGAGTTATGCCAGACCAACAAAGACATGGTTTATTGGCTCAAGCCGGTTTAGAACCATACCAAGAAAAGCCGGGCGAAGAGTATATGAATGAAGCACAACGTGCTCATTTTAAAGCGATTTTAGAAGCGTGGCGTAACGACTTACGTAATGAAGTTGACCGCACAAAATCGCATATGCAAGACGAAGCTGCCAACTTTCCTGATCCAGTTGACCGCGCTGCACAAGAAGAAGAGTTCTCTTTAGAACTTCGTACTCGTGACCGCGAACGTAAACTGATCAAAAAAATTGAAAAAACAATCAATTTAATTAAAGAAGATGATTTTGGCTTTTGTGAGTCATGCGGAATCGAAATTGGTATTCGTCGTTTAGAAGCGCGTCCAACAGCAGATTTATGCGTAGACTGTAAAACCCTTGCAGAAATTAAAGAAAAACAAGCTGGGCGCGGTTAATTAAAATTAGTTAACTATGTCTCCTACAGCCGTTACCACGCCAAAGCGTGACTATCGCGGTCGATTTGCACCGTCTCCTTCTGGGCCACTTCATTTTGGCTCACTTGTGGCGGCTGTGGGCAGCTACCTTGATGCTAAAGTAAATCAGGGTAAATGGTTAGTGCGCATTGAAGATATTGACACCACCCGTGTAGTCAAAAATGCCGACTCCGATATTCTAAATACCTTACAAGCCTACGGCCTTTATTGGGACGAACCCGTTGTTTATCAAACTCAGCGACTACCCCTTTATCAGGAAATAACAAACTCCCTGATCCAACAACACTGTGTGTATGGTTGTCGCTGCTCTCGCAAACAAATAAAAGCCATGGGTGGCATTTACCAAGGCCACTGCAAAGCGCTTAACTTATCAACAGAGCAAGGTGCACTTCGTCTTAGCCAACAGCACCCAACCTGCCATTTTAACGATTTGATTCAAGGGAGCATTACCGTAAATAGTGCATTAGCCCATGAAGATTACATAATAAAGCGAAGTGACGGATTATTTGCCTACCAGCTGGTGGTGGTTATTGATGACATTGAGCAAGGCATTAATCGTGTAGTACGCGGCGCCGATTTAATCGAGCCCACAGCACGGCAAATCAGTTTATTTAAACAACTTAATGCGGCCATTCCCCAATACGCACATTTACCCCTTGCGGTTGCAGAGCCTGGCTTTAAACTTTCTAAACAAAATTACGCGCCCGCTATTAGCACAGATAACCCAAAACCTGCACTTATTGATGCATTTGAATTTTTAAACTTACCTGTACATAGTCAATTAAATGATTTATCTGTAGAGCAATTAATTGCGTGGGCCATTAACGAATTTAGCTTAACAGCGGTGCCAAGCATACCTGAAATTCAAATTTCGCAAGGTCAGCATCCAAACAGCACTAAATTTACGCATTTAAGCAAATAAAAAACTTAAAAACGGCTTAATTTCAGTCCATCAACTTAATTTTTATACCGCGCTGGTATATGATAGCCGCCTAAATAGAGGCTATTTACAATAAATTCAAAGCACCGCACTATAATACCTAATTTAGGTGCTTTTTGATTGCGATGACCAGCCAATCATCATTTCTGTAGGAGACAGATTATTATTTCCAAGCTTTTTCAATTTTGCAGGCAAATAATCGGCCCAAATGCCGATGTGCAAAGCACTCAAACAAGTGATGAACCGGTTGTTGTAACACGCGGCGAACATGGTATTTCACGTAAACAATTTAGCCCAAATGCAATCAAAGTACTTTACCGTTTAAAAGACGGTGGTTACGACGCTTACCTAGTAGGTGGTTGTATTCGCGATATATTGTTAGGTCAACAGCCAAAAGACTTTGACGTAGTGACCAATGCCACTCCAGAGCAAGTTAAAAAACTATTTAGAAATTGCCGCCTTATTGGTCGCCGCTTTCGCTTAGCGCATATTGTTTTTGGTCGCGAAATCATAGAAGTAGCCACCATGCGCGGGCACCATGAAGCGCAAGAAGACAAAAACCAAATTAGCCAATCAAGCGAACACGGGCAATTACTGCGCGATAACGTGTATGGTAGCATTGAAGAAGATGCCGAGCGCCGTGACTTTTCTATCAATGCGCTGTACTACTCGATTAACGATTTTTGTATATACGATTACGCCAATGGCTTAGCGGCTATAAAAGCAAAGCAAATTGAGTTAATTGGCGACCCAGAAACGCGCTACCGTGAAGACCCTGTGCGTATGCTGCGTGCGGTACGCTTTGCAACCAAGCTTGATATGAGCATTGCGCCTAAAAGCGAAAAGCCTATTACTGCGCTTGCCAGCCTACTCGATAACATTCCGCCAGCGCGTTTATTTGAAGAAGTGTTAAAGCTGTTTTTAAACGGTAAAGCCGAAGCAAACTATTTAATGCTACGACAATACGGCTTATTTAAATCGTTATTTCCGGTGCTTGATAAAATTTTAGATAAAAACCCTGACGGCTTAGAAGCGGCGTTTATTCAACAAATGTTTCAAAACACCGATAAACGCATTAATGCTGATAAAAAAGTCACGCCTGCATTTATATTTGCCGCTTTACTCTGGTTCCCGCTGCTTGAACGTGCAGATAAAATTAAACAACAAGAACAACTCTCTTACTTTGATGCATTTGCACAAGCAATGAATAAAGTATTAAGTGAAAACGCCCAGCATATAGCCGTACCAAAACGCTTTACCCTAGGCGCTCGCGATATTTGGCATATACAGCAACGTTTAGATAAACGTGCCGGGCAACGTGCTTACAGACTTACCCAGCAACCACGCTTTAAAGCCGCTTACGACTTTTTATTATTACGCGTTGATGCCGGTGAGCAACAACATAGTGAACTTGCTCAGTGGTGGACTCAGTACTTAAGCCAAGATATAAACGGCCAAAAAGACATGGTAAAAAATCTAGGCCATCAAGGTGGGCCTAAACCACGTAAGCGCTCACGCCGCCGCACCACTAAAAAGCCGACTGAGTAATTGTATGCAGTGTGTATATTTGGGTTTAGGTGCCAACCTAAACTCACCCAAAGAGCAGCTTGATAACGCAGTTTATGCGCTTAAAAAGCTGCCGCATAGCGAATTTATAAGTGTATCGCATTACTATGCAAGCAAGCCCATGGGGCCACAAGATCAACCCGACTACGTCAATGCCGTTGCGTGTATTAACACCGCGCTTGAACCTGAGCAATTACTTGATTTAACGCAAGCCATAGAGCTTGAGCATGGGCGAGTAAGAAAAGCCGAGCGCTGGGGGCCGCGTACCCTCGATATAGATACCTTACTGTTTGGGCAGCAAGTTATTAATAACGAACGTTTAACTGTGCCACATTATGGCCTGTGCGAACGTGAGTTTGTAGTTTACCCTTTACTTGAGCTTGCCCCAGAACTGATTTTACCAAGCGGCATTGCATTAAAAACCATTGCGCAAGACTTACCGCTCAACGACTTACAACAATTACCTCTGTAATTAACCAAGGCTTATGCCTGCGAGGATATTATGTCTAAAATAACCGTTTCTACTTTAAATAAAATGAAAGCAGAAAATAACAAGATCACCGCATTAACCGCATATGATGCCAGTTTTGCTAAGTTATTTCATGATAACGGCGTGGATGTTATTTTAGTTGGCGACTCTTTAGGCATGGTGCTACAAGGCGGCGACGATACCTTAGCAGTTACAAACCAAGATATAGCCTATCATACCCGCTGTGTACGTGGTGGCAGCCGTGAGCTTTTTGTAATAGCCGATATGCCCTTTATGAGCTATTCAAACGTTAGCGACACCTGTAAAAATGCAGCAGAATTAATGCGTGCCGGCGCTAATATGGTAAAACTTGAAGGCGGTGAATGGCTTTACGACAGCATTAAAAGCTTAACGCAGCAAGGTATTCCTGTGTGTGGCCATTTAGGATTAACGCCGCAATCGGTACACGTATTTGGTGGCTTTAAAATTCAAGGACGCGAAGACGACAAAGCGCAAAAAATGATTGACGATGCAAAAGCACTTGAAGATGCAGGCGCCCAATTATTAGTGCTTGAGTGTATCCCAAGTGCGCTTGCTAAACGCATTACCGATGCCGTGACTATTCCTACTATAGGTATTGGCGCAGGCAATGTAACAGATGGCCAAATACTGGTAATGCACGACTTAGTGGGTATTTCTGCAGGATATATTCCTAAATTTTCTAAAAACTTTTTACTAGAAACTGGCAACATGCCAGATGCAGTTAAAAAATATTGTACAGACGTTAAAAGTGGCGCATTTCCAAGCGCCGAACATGAGTTTAAATAATGCAGTCAATTACTGAAATTAAATCGTTACGTAGTCAAGTTAAAGCGTGGCGCCAAGCAGGCTTAAGCGTGGCTTTAGTGCCAACCATGGGCAACTTGCACCAAGGCCATTTTTCGTTAGTCGAAAAGGCTAAAACAATGGCAGACAAAGTGGTTGTGAGCATTTTTGTCAACCCAATGCAATTTGGTGCCAACGAAGATTTAGATAGCTACCCACGTACATTAAATGAAGACAAACAAGGCTTAGCCGACTTAAACACCGATATTGTATTTACCCCAAGCGTAGATACTATTTACCCAAACGGGCTGGGTGAGCAAAGCTTTGTAGATGTACCGGGTGTTTCTATGGGGTATTGCGGCGGCACGCGCCCTGGGCACTTTAGAGGCGTTGCCACGGTAGTAACTAAGTTATTTAATTTAGTACAGCCAGATTATGCATGCTTTGGCGAAAAAGACTTTCAGCAACTACAAGTGATAAAAACCATGGTACGCGATTTATCAATTCCGGTTGAAATTATCGGCGTACCGACCATGCGTGAAGTATCAGGGCTTGCTATGAGCTCGCGTAATGGCTATTTATCTGCAGAGCAAAAAGCCACCGCGACCGCATTATTTAAAACCCTAAACAGTTGCGCTGAGCAGCTCAAAACAGGTAATACCGATTACAAAGCACTTGAGCAAATAGCAAAAAGTAGTTTAGAACAAGCCGGCTTAAAGCCTGACTATTTTGAGATAGCTCAACGAGATACATTAAAAGCTGCTACACTTGATGATACACAACTTGTTATTTTAGCTGCCGCCTTTTTAGGTAATGTTAGATTAATCGACAATTTACAAGTTGAGATTTAACAAAAGCGCAGCTCAACGTTAAGGATAAGCATGCAAACATTTATTAAAACGAGTGCCCTAGCCCTTTCATTTTCATTGTTAGCAGCTTGCCAAAATCAAGTGAAAAACCCTGAGTTAAACCAATGCGCACAACAAAACTATCAGTGCGAAAATAGTTGCGATCAGCAATCAATTGACAAAGGTTTAAAACAGCAAGTGTGCTCTGCCAAATGTATAGAGAGCTATAATCAGTGTAAAGCACAAGCGCAAAAGCTGACTGATCTGTAATCGCTTTTAGTAACTTAGTCTGTTTTACGCTTTAAAATTTTACACACAAAAAAACCGCTCATTGAGCGGTTTTTTTATTGGTTGGGTTTAAATTATAAACCTAACTTTTTAAGCTCTGCTTCTACTAACTTAGCAGATAGTGGTACGTAACCATCTTTTTCAACGATTTTTTGACCGTCTTTAGAAAGTACCATTTTTAAGAACTCGGCTTCAATTGGAGAAAGCGGCTTATTAGGGTGCTTGTTCACGTAAACGTATAAAAAACGAGAAAGTGGGTATTTACCTTTAGCAACATTATCAAGCGTTGCATCTACGTAGTTAGTGCCTTTTTTAGATAAAGGAACCGTACGTACACCCGACGTTTTGTAACCAATGCCTGAGTAACCAATCGCGTTTAATGAAGATGAGATTGACTGTACAACAGACGCAGAACCTGGTTGTTCATTTACGTTGTTACGGAAGTCACCTTTACACAGCGCTTTCTTTTTAAAGTAACCGTAAGTACCTGATACAGAGTTACGTCCGTATAATTGAATGTCTTTTGCAGCCCAGTCGCCCGTTAGGCCAACATCGCTCCAGCGGTTAACTTGCTCAGACGCACCACACTTACGAGTAGATGAAAAAATAGCATCTACTTGGTCAATACGTAAGCCTTCTATTGGGTTATCTTTGTGTACAAATACCGCTAATGCATCAATCGCTACACGCACTTCTGTAGGCTTGTAACCGTAACGTTTTTCGAACGCTTCGATTTCTTTTGATTTCATTTTACGGCTCATAGGACCCATGTTAGAGGTGCCTTCAGTAAGCGCTGGTGGAGCAGTAGACGAACCTGCCGCTTGAATTTGAATATTTACATTTGGGTAAATACGTTTGTACTCTTCAGCCCAAAAAGTCATCATGTTAGCTAAAGTATCAGAGCCTACAGATGAAAAGTTACCTGAAACGCCGTTAATTTTTTGATATTCAGGAATTGCGTCGTCAAGAGCAACAGCCTGTGCAGATACTAATGTTGTAACAGCCACACCCATTGCGGCAACTAAGTTTTTAAATTTCATGCGGGGTTCTCCGATTTGTTCGTCCCATTTCCTAACTGTCGTCTACTGTAAAGTGAGTAGATGACAGTTACATTACTCTTAAATGACACTTTTATGACTTTGCTTTTTATTGCCTTTAACTTGCTAAGTTAACAAGCTTATCCTTTGAAAAGTCGAAAGAAAAACACGAGCCTTTACCAAGTTCACTGGTTATATTTAATTTACTATCGTGACGTGTAAGCACATGTTTAGTAATTGCTAAACCTAAACCTGAGCCACCGGTTGTGCGGCTCCTTGCTTTATCTACGCGGTAAAAGCGCTCAGTTAAACGATTTATATGCTCTGGTGCAATACCATCGCCATTATCATTTACACTAAAGTGCGCAAGCCCCTCTTTACGCTGCCAGGTAACAATAATTTTTCCGCCCGCCTTAGTGTAATGTATAGCGTTAAACACTAAATTAGAAAACGCACTGCGTAGCTCATCTTCAGAGCCTTTAATATCAAGCTCATTATCTATATCAAAAATAAGCTCATGGCCTTTATCTTGGTTTATAGACTGCGCTTCGGTTTTAATGTAGTTGAGCATTTGTGGCACATTAATGGCTTTGTCGTTATCTTGCCTGCGCGACCCCTCTATACGCGAAAGAGATAAAAGCTGATTAACTAAGCTATCCATACGCTTACATTGCTCAAGCATAGTATTTTGCGCTTTATTCCACATTGCAGGCGGTGGCATCATATCGCCATCCATCATCTCAAGGTAACCAGTAACGACCGTAAGCGGTGTGCGTAGCTCATGCGATACATTGGCAACAAAATCTTTGCGCATTTGCTCTAGCTGCTTTAGGCGTGTTACATCACGCACTACCACCATAAGCTGCGTGCTGGCATACGGCATTACCCTAAATTCAAGTACTTGGTCAACAATATGCCCGTTATCAAGCTCTAATGGCTCTTCAAATTCACCGCGCAGCATGTACTTGGCAAATTTAGGTTCGCGTATTAGGTTATCTAGGCGCTGGCCATGATCGGTCGGCCATTGTAGCCCCAATACTTTAAGTGCAAGTTGGTTACACCAAACAATGCTTAAATCACTTTGCAACACCACTACGGCATCGGGTACGGCTTCAGCTCCATCGCGAAAGCGACGAATTAAATCGGCCAGTTCATTGCGTTTTTTACGATTACGGTGCTGTAAATGATAAATGCCTTCAAATACTTGTTCCCACGCACCCTCGCCCTCTGGTGGGTTAAAGCTACGTTGATTTAAAAGCCAATCGCTTAAGCGATAAAGTTGATGATAATGCCAGACTAAAAGAGAAGAAGTGCCTAAAAATAAAAGCAAAAAAGGTGCACCAATAAGCACACCAACTAATAACAGGGGTAAAAAATAGATAAACAGACGTTTTACTAACGCCTGTTTATTAATAACTCGATACATACACTCACTTTACCTTTGAGTAGTAATTTATGCGTACTCACACCCTAGCTGCGGTACCTTATAATTTACTAGAAAAACGATAACCTGCACCACGTACTGTTTGTACTAAGCGATCATGCCCCAGCGGTGCAATCGCTTTGCGTAAACGACGTATGTGCACATCAACTGTACGGTCTTCTACGTACACATTAGTTCCCCAAACATGGTCAAGCAGTTGCTCACGGCTATAAACACGTTCTGGGTGAGTCATAAAAAAATGTAATAATCTAAATTCGGTTGGGCCCATATCAAGCTCGCTTCCCTCAGAGGTAACACGGTGCGATATTGGGTCTAAACGTAAGCCATGTACTTCAATGGCTTCTTCTAATGAGGTAGGCGATACACGGCGAATAACCGCTTTAATACGAGCCATTAACTCTTTAGGAGAAAAAGGTTTAGTAACGTAGTCATCTGCCCCTACTTCTAGGCCGCGTACTTTATCTTCTTCTTCGCCGCGGGCTGTAAGCATAATAATTGGAATTTGACGTGTGTATTCACTTTGCTTAAATTGCTTAGCAATTTGAATACCGCTACCGCCTGGTAACATCCAATCGAGTAAAACCATATCTGGGTATGGTTCAACCATAGCTGCAATGGCAGAATCGTAATCTTCTGCTTCAATTGCTTGAAATCCATTTTGTTCTAAAACAAAAACTAACATCTCTCTGATAGGAGCTTCATCATCTACGACTAGTACTTTACGTGACATTCCAAATTATCTCTTACGCTATCGAATTAGTTTTCATTATTATGACTAAGTATGACATTTTTATGAAAGTGTAACGTGTAAATTAAAATCCTGGTAAAAAAAACACAAAATAGTGACAAAAAACATCATTAACGTCATATTTTTAAAACTATTTTGCAAATTAAGGTTAATCAAAACATATTTACAAAAAGATGACAGTTCTATTTCTGAGTAGACACTCATAGCGGGATCATTACTTTACTAACACAGTAAAAAAACCAGATACGAAACTGATTTTGCACTGCTAGATGTCATTATGTGGCTAAAAATAGATCTGTTTTTTACTAAGCAGCCTATTAAAAGATCAGGTTTTTACTAAGCTGATCGGGTTTGGGATCACACTTATACTTAGTCAAACAACTAAGCTCCTGATCTATTGTACAAATAAAAAACGATCTGATTAATTGAGTGCCTAACTTAGCGTAAAACTATGCGCTAGTTGGTAAATAAATGATCCAAACGCGGCGCGGTTAGTAAATCAGTGATCCCACTTTAGTAAGTTGGTATAACAGTGATCCCAGTACTTTGCGGTATAAAAAAACCAGCTGGATTACGCCAGCTGGTTTTTATAACGGTATTTTTTAATTAAAGATCATTATTTAATTTGTGGGTCTAACTCACCACTTAAATACTTAAGGTGCATATCATCAAGTGAAATTGGCTTAATTTTCCCAGCTTGTCCTGCTGTACCAAACGCGTTGTAGCGGGCAACACAAATCTCTGTCATTGCTTTAGTTGCTTCTGCTAGGTATTTACGCGGATCGAAGTTAGATGGGTTAAGCGCCATATGACGGCGAATAGCACCAGTAGAGGCCAAGCGTAAATCGGTATCAATATTTACTTTACGTACACCGTATTTGATCCCTTCTACAATTTGCTCAACAGGTACGCCGTATGTTTCAGGAATTTCGCCACCGTATTGATTTATGATCTCTAACCACTCTTGGGGTACAGATGATGATCCGTGCATTACTAAGTGTGTGTTCGGGATACGGGCGTGAATTTCTTTAATACGATCAATCGCTAAAATATCATCTGTGGGTGGGCGCGTAAATTTGTAAGCCCCGTGCGATGTACCACACGCTATTGCCAAGGCATCAACGTGAGTTTTATTTACAAAATCGGCGGCTTCTTCTGGATCGGTAAGCATTTGATCGGTTGTAAGCTTTCCTTCTGCGCCTACACCATCTTCTTCGCCCGCTTCTCCGGTTTCAAGTGAGCCAAGTACACCTAGCTCGCCTTCAACCGACACGCCACAGGCGTGCGCCATAGCCACGGTTTCGCGTGTTACTTCTACATTATATTCGTAACTTGATGGGGTTTTTCCGTCAGTCATTAATGAGCCATCCATCATAACTGATGAAAAGCCAAGTTGAATTGAGCGTTGGCAAACACCGGGTGAGGTGCCGTGATCTTGGTGCATTACTACTGGAATGTGCGGCCATTCTTCAACGGCTGCTAAAATCATGTGGCGGATAAATGGAGCACCAGCATAAGCACGTGCGCCTGCTGATCCTTGAACAATTACTGGGCTGTTTGTTTTATCAGCCGCTTCCATTATTGCGCGCATTTGCTCTTGGTTATTCACGTTAAAGGCTGGAACGCCGTAACCGTGTTCAGCTGCATGATCTAAAAGTTGTCGCATACTGATTAAAGCCATTGGGTATTCTCCAATTTATCGACAGCAGTCTCCTGCCATCTAGTTTGAACGGATGTGTTAATTTGACGCAATCACTGCGTCACGAACCATCGCAACTAAAACTGCAAAGTTTCGTCTTGATTAACTATTAAATAAGGGTGAGAGGTATTTAATAATTAATCGTTGGTGAGGGTTCCCCCTCACCTAATGCGGCTAAAATTTATTATTAAGCGCGCGACTCTAGCATTTCTACTGCTGGAAGTTTTTTGCCTTCTAAAAACTCTAAGAACGCACCACCACCGGTTGAAATGTAAGATACTTTATCGGCAATGCCGTATTTATCAATTGCAGCTAAGGTATCACCGCCACCAGCAATTGAAAACGCATTAGAGTTAGCAATTGCTTGGGCAATAGCACGCGTGCCATTACCAAACTGATCAAACTCAAATACGCCAACAGGGCCATTCCACACTACAGTACCTGCATTTGCTATAATTTTAGCAAGTTGGCTGGCTGTATCAGGGCCAATATCAAAAATCATGTCATCGCTTGTTACTTCGCTTACATCTTTAAGCGTAGCAACTGCTGAGTCTGAAAATTCATTACCTACTACAACATCAGTCGGTACCGGAATTTCACCATTGTTTTGTTTAGCTGCAGCACATAAACGATTTGCTTCATCCATTAAATCAGCTTCGTAAAGTGATTTACCAACCGGATGACCCGCAGCTGCAATAAAGGTATTAGCAATACCGCCGCCAGTTACTAGTTGATCAACAATCGTTGAAAGCGAGTCTAAAACAGTTAATTTAGTTGATACTTTAGAGCCACCTACAATAGCAACTAATGGGCGAGCTGGGTTATCTAATGCTTTACCTAATGCTTCAAGCTCTGCTGATAATAACGGGCCAGCACAGGCAACATCTGCAAATAAGCCAACACCATGAGTAGACGCTTGTGCGCGGTGAGCGGTGCCAAATGCATCCATTACATACACATCACACAGTGCTGCAAGTTGTTTTGATAACGCTTCGTCGTTTTTCTTTTCGCCTTTGTTAAAGCGTACGTTTTCAAACACAACCACTTCATTATCGGCAACTTCAACGCCGTTTAAGTAGTCTTTCTCAAGGCGTACATTTTGCTCAAGTGCATCGTTTAAGTAATCGGCAACAGGAGCAAGTGAAAACTCGTCGTCGTACTCACCTTCTGTTGGGCGGCCAAGATGCGACATAACCATTACCTTAGCGCCTTTTTCAAGCGCTAATTTAATAGTAGGCAGCGCAGCACGAATACGTGCGTCTGACGTCACTTTACCTGCTTTTACTGGCACATTTAAATCTTCACGAATTAATACGCGCTTGCCGTTTAAATCTAAATCTGCCATTTTTATGACCGACATAACATCTCCTTAGTTAACGATACTTGAACCTGAAAAATAAATTTTAAAATTATTATAAAACGCTTACTTAGCCATCATCGCACGTGCCGTATCTAGCATACGATTGGCAAAACCCCATTCGTTATCACACCAAACAAGTAACTTTATCAGGCGTTTGTGACTAACACGTGTCTGCGTGCCATCAATAATACAAGAATGTGGGTCGTGATTAAAATCAACCGATACCAGTGGCTCTTCGGTGTAACTTAAAATGCCTTCTAAGCGATCTTTTGCTTGTGCTTTAAGTGCTGTATTTACCGCGTTTAAATCTACATCGTCATTTACTGTAACACTTAAGTCCATTGCCGTTACGTTAATTGTCGGCACGCGAACCGCAATGGCTTCAAAGCGCCCTTCAAATTTTGGTAAAATGCGGTCTATTCCTCGTGCTAATTTTGTATCTACCGGAATAATAGACTGACTCGCAGCACGGGTACGACGTAAATCATGATGATACGCATCAATCACTTGTTGATCGTTCATCGACGCGTGAATAGTAGTAATAGCACCCGATTCAATGCCAAACGCATCATCTAGTACTTTAATAACAGGCACCACACAGTTTGTAGTACACGAGCCGTTAGATACAATTGAGTGCTCACTTTTTAGCTCATCGTCGTTAATGCCATACACAATGGTGGCATCTACGTCGTTATCAGCTGGGTGCGAAAACAACACCTTTTTAGCGCCCGCGGTAATGTGTAGTTGTGCATGCTCACGCGAGTGATAAACACCGGTACATTCAAGTACCACATCTACATCAAGGGTTTGCCAAGGTAATTCTACTGGGTTTTCTTCACAAAATAGTGCAATAGTATCGCCTGCAACACTAATGGTGTCTTCACCAAGTTTTACAGGAAAAGAAAAACGACCGTGGGATGTGTCGTATTTTAATAAATGAGCAATAGCTTCAGGGTCAGCAAGTTCGTTAATCGCAACAATTTTTATCTCGTCGCTCAAACCTGACTCGTACAACGCGCGGACAATATTTCGACCAATACGACCAAAACCATTAATTGCAAGTTTGATTGCCATGAAATATAAAATCCACTCTCTTTACGTGCAGACAAAGGCATCAATGCCTTTTAGATGGCTGTATTGTAATCGACCTTGAACATTTTTATAAGAGGGAGCGATTAGAAACTTTAAATTAACCCAAAAGTAGCTAATTACCTTGGCTACTTTTGGGTATAAAGCAAGCTTACTCTATTGCTTACTACAGTGCTTTTAAAGCATTAACTATATCTTGTGGCTCTGAGCGTGTACGGTAATCAACATCAACATAACGCCACGTTACCTTACCTTCACTATTTAAAACAAAGGTTGCAGGGATAGGTAAAATGCTGCCATTGCCGTTATTAAGTGACTCTAAATCAAGGCCGCGGTCTACACGCATATGCTCTAGTAAAAATTCAGGAACTTTCCACGCTACGCCATAACTTGCTGCAACATCCGCATTTTGGTCACTCAGTACTACAAAGTCCATGTTACTTATTTCGCTTTCGCTCATTGAGCCATCGGGCACTTGTGGGCTAATAGCCACCAGCTGCGCGCCTAATGCATGAATTTCAGGTAAGCGTGCTTGAAGCGCTTTTAGCTGTAGATTACAGTATGGACACCAACTACCACGATAAAAAGTAATAACAACGGGGCCTTTAGCAAGTAACTCGGCTAACTGCACCGATTGACCTTGTTGATTTGGTAACTCAAAGTTTGGCGCATTTTGGTTTAGAGCAAGTGCATTAGCACCCTCTTGAAAAGATTTTGCTTGAGCAATACTCTCATCAACACCTTTCATAAAATCAGGATTACCTTTTCGCCCTGCTGCTACTTTTGCCTCGGTTTGTGCTTTTAATGTGTTGCTTTCATCGCTCATAGTATGGCTACCTTCAAATTAATCAAAAACATAAAGCCAGCTTACAGTACGACAATGTATTTGGAATGAAAATTTTAACTTAATCAGTTATTTCTAAATCAAACACTACGTTTATGGATGATTTAAAGCTTATTGTTGCATGTAAATCATTACTACGTATTTGAGGAAAAGAGTTATTATCTTGCTGCGACCTGTGCATTTTGGTTATGGCTGTACTAAAACCACTGTCATAGCTGTTTTTAGTTGAGCTAATAGTGCGTACTTCACCTACTTTTGCGTTGAATGAATCAGCAAGTACATTCGCTTTTATTTTTGCATCTTCAATTGCTAGCTGTATGGCTTGCGCTTGTAATTGCTCAAATTTTGAAGATAAAAATTCAATATTTTGAATGGCATTTACTTCTTGGTTCAATAAAAAATCTGTTAAATCGCTCACACGCGCAATACTATTTAGCGTTACTTCAAACGTTCTTATCGCTGAGTATTCGCTAAGGGCCTGATCCCCTGTTTCAATATAATCCATCCCTGTTTTTTCAATTTTAACGTTTGAGGCAACTACGTCATCGGCGGTTATTTCAAATTGATTGAGCCCATCTATTAATAACTTCACTTTATTCTCAAGCGCGTTATTGGCGGCTTTCGGCTCATTTTTAACACTGTTAACTTTAAATAGTATTTTAGCCATATCAGGCTCAACTAATACCTCAGCAGTGCCTTGCACTGAGATATGACGATTGGCTGGTAAGCTCGAATTAGCAAAAGTGATAAGTGGCGCAAAGAATAAAACAATAGCGGTAGTGAGTTTCATGTCGTTCCTTGAGGTGATTAGTTTAATAATGACCTTATAATCGTACCTATAAATATACACGTAAAATAAAAGTAAAATACCCATTATTTTAGGCGGGAGTTTACCTCGCGCGTCATAAAGTCGCGCCTACAGCCAACCTAGGTTAACTCACCTACTTTGACCTCTTTACCACGATTTATTTGATGGCATTGCGCGAGTAGTAATTCGGCGGTGGCTTGTGCGTCTGTTAGTGCGTTATGGCAATGATAACTTGGTAACTCATAACGTGTGCGACACGCACTTAGGGTTAAATCATCTTGTTTTATTTCTGCGCCTTGGCAAGTAAGGCGCTTTTTTTCTATGTGGAGGGTGTCGAGTATTAGCTTTGGTTGCGCACTTATATTGGCGTTTTTAAGGGCAGCTTTTAAAAAGCCCCAATCCAGAATGGCGTTATGAAAAACCAAAATATGGTCACTAAAATCACGGCTTAGCTGCGTTAATATAGAGTGCAAGCTTTGCCCTTTAGCAACGGTATCTTCAACAATGCCATGAAAAACAGGGCTTTGCTCTAGGCTTTTTACCTCTTTATTTATTAAATGCTGCGACTCACTTATTTTTATACATTGGTTATCTATTTTTACCCAAGCTATCGAGACAATTTCATGCTGATTAACATCAAGGCCGGTAAGCTCTAAATCAATCACTAAATAGCGCTGTGTTAGTGCATTTTGGCTTAATAAATTTCGCCTTTTTAAGTATTGGCTAAGTAGTTTTTTTACCATACATCTTCCCCCTAATTACAAGCTGCCGCGGGCAAATTTAAATGCGGCGGCTTGCTGGGCTTGTTTGACTAAATAAAAAGCCTCTTTAAGCTGATGACGCTCTAATGAACTTAATTTATCGGGGTTTATGCAGTTACTTGGTAAACCTTCTTCGTTTATTTGTGTACTAAAACGCAATTGAGTTAAAAATCGCCAACAATCTTTTAAATTATAAATATCGTCTTTATTTAGTAGTGTATGCTTAAGTAAAGCATCTAAACGCTCTTGGGTATTGGCGCGTTTTATGCCAGCTTTTAACGCATATAAACGGACTATGTCGTTAATGATCACCACACCATGTTTTTTTAAATCAATGTACTTATGGTTGTTGTCGCTTTTTTGCGTTTTAAGTTTATTAAATAAGCCAATAGGCACTGAACTGGCTCTTATGTCGGTTGCCATAGCAGCATAAAATAATTCATCGCGCGATATTCTGTTTAACTGCTCGCAAAAGCCGCTGTATAACGCATTGGAGCCTTCTATAAAGCGCAAATCAAAAAATATTTTGCAGTTAAGCATGGCGTTAGGCGTTGGACTTTTTATCCACTTAAAAAAGCGCTCGCACCACTTACTTACGCTCATTCTGCACTCATCACTGCTGGCCATAATATTACCGGGGCAACGCCTAATGCCACACTCTACTAGCTGCTCGCATACAAACTCCCCCATGTGTTTAAAGTAAGCTTGGTGCTGCTCGCTTAAATCATCTGGGAGTAATAACCCGTTGTCTTGATCTGAATGTAGGGTTTGCTCCTCCCGTGCTTGCGAGCCAAAACATATAAAGCAAAAGCTGGTCGGTGCTGCGCCATTTTCTTCTTGAAATAAATGAATAAGGCGCGAGGTGAGCGCATCGGTTAAGCCGCTGAGCAATTTACCAATTAGCGATATGTCTTCTATGTTGTACGAAAAACTACGCAGTAACTCAGGGATTTCGCCTGCATAACGTTTTAAATCGGCAATGCTGTGGGCTTTATAAATACGGCCAATAAGCTGCACGGGGTCGCTTTTTTGCTGGCGCAGTAAATCGGTACTGGTAAGCATACCCAGTGGTTTATGGTTTTCGTCGAGCACGGGTAAATGATGAATATTGTATTTAAGCATTAAATGCAAAGCAGAAAATACCCGATTGTTTTCGAATATAAACTTAGGCTTTACACTCATTATAGTGCTAACCGCATTTTGTGGGTTTACTTCATCAGCCAGTACGCGGTTACGCAAATCTCGGTCGGTCACAACACCAACCAAAATGGCGTGTTCGGTGATCATAATTGATGATACACCGTGTTTTTTCATTTTTTTAGCGGTTTGTCTAATGCTTGCATCGGGCGCAAGGGTAATTGCAGTGCGGGTCATGAGCTCTGATATTCTGCGCTCAGACCAGCTATCGTTTTTACTTTTATAGTGCGATGAAAGTAAACGATTGGCGTGCGCGCGTACAAAATATTGCTCAAACGGTTTATATTCGCGGCGTAAAAAGTCAAAGTGCTCTTGGGAGAGCATATACACTATGCCCTCTTTTTGTACCTGCAGCCTGTTTTGAATCGCCTCTCCTGTTAACAAAGAAGGGTAACCAAAGTAATCACCTTGGGCTAAACGTTTTACTACGTCACCTTTTGCATCCACTAGGTCATATAAACCTGAGCGAATTAAAAATAGCTTAGGGGATTGCGTTTGCAGCCATTGCGTTTGGTTTTCTCGGGTTAAATAAACACTATCAATATGACTTACAAAATACTCACATGCACTGTCGTGTAGCATGCTAAATGGTGCCTGCATACACACAAACTGGGCAACTTCCTGCTGCTCTACATTCATTGCTGTACTCTTAAAAAGTATACACGAAATCTAATGTACTCATTATTTGAACAAATAAAAAGCCCGACTAAAGTCGGGCTTTTGTTACTTTATTTTTAGGTAGGCTTAGCGCATTAGTGAGCGTGGGCTTCACCTGACCCTTTAGGATTACGAATACCTTCTACCATTTGTTGTATTTCAAGCGGAGTCGATTTTGTTAATTTAAGTACAAGTGCTGCAACCACAAAGTTGATGACCATACCTACTAAACCAATTCCCTCTGGTGAAATACCTAAGAACCAATTTTCTGGGCTATTGAGCTCAGGGCTTACAAACTTAAAGAAGATAATATACGCGGCGGTAAAACCAATACCCGTTACCATGCCAGCAATTGCACCTTCTTTATTCATTGTTTTAGAGAATATCCCCATAATAATTGCTGGGAAGAAACTCGCTGCCGCTAAACCAAAGGCAAAGGCAACCACCGATGCAACAAACCCAGGCGGGTTAATTCCAAAGTAAGCCGATATAACAATAGCTATCATGGCGGCTAACCTTGCAGCCAATAGCTCTTGTTTATCGCTTATATCAGGCTTAAGTGTTCGCTTGAGTAAATCGTGCGATACAGAGGTTGAAATAACCAGCAATAAACCTGCAGTAGTCGAAAGCGCAGCTGCAATACCGCCCGCTGCAACTAATGCAATTACCCATGCTGGTAAGTCGGCAATTTCAGGGTTAGCCAGTACCATAATATCGCGGTCTACTTTTACTTCGTTTGCGCTATTTGGATCTTCTACTTTACCGGCCGTATAAAACATTTTGCCGTCGCCATTTTTATCATTAAAGGTAATTAGGCCTGTACGTTCCCAGTTTTTGATCCACGCTGGAGCTTGTGCGTATTCTGTACCGCTACCGTCTTTACCGTTAATGGTGTCGATCATATTTACGCGAGCAAACGAGGCAACCGCTGGGGCTGTGGTGTAAACAATGGCAATAAATACCAGTGTCCACGCTGCTGAAATACGAGTATCTTTAACGCGAGGTACAGTGAAAAAGCGAACAATTACATGCGGTAAACCCGCAGTACCGACCATTAAAGCGCCGGTAATAGCAAATACATCAATCATGCTTTTAGAGCCTTCGGTGTATTGTGCAAAGCCTAGCTCTGCGCTTAAACCGTCTAGCTTATCAAGTACATACATGCCCGAGCCATCACTTAATGTGGCACCAAAACCGGTTTGCGGAAAGAAGTGGCCGGTCATCATCATTGAAATAAAGATAGCGGGCACAAGGTAGGCAAATACAAGCACACAGTACTGCGCTACTTGCGTATAGGTAATGCCTTTCATGCCGCCAAGTACCGCATAAAAGAATACAATCACCATTCCAATGTAAACACCAGTTTCAATTTCTACTTCTAAAAAGCGCGAAAATACCACACCTACGCCACGCATTTGTCCAGCAATGTAAGTAAAGCAAATAAAAATGGCACACAAAATAGCCACAACGCGTGCTGTTTGTGAGTAATAACGATCACCTATAAAGTCAGGTACAGTGAATTTGCCAAATTTACGTAAATAAGGCGCTAAACACATAGCGAGTAATACATAGCCGCCAGTCCACCCCATTAAGTAAACACCGCCATCGTAACCTGCAAACGAAATAATACCCGCCATTGAAATAAACGACGCTGCGCTCATCCAATCGGCTGCGGTCGCCATACCATTGGCCAGCGGAGGTACGCCGCCACCTGCCACGTAAAACTCATTTGTTGAGCCTGCACGTGCCCAAATTGCAATGCCGATATAAAGCGCAAAACTTAAACCAACAATTATAAATGTGAGTGTTTGAACATCCATTACCTAGCTCCTATTCGTCTACGCCGTATTTTTTATCTAACGTGTTCATTTTGAAAACGTAAACAAAAATCAAAGCTACAAAGGTGTAAATAGCGCCCTGTTGTGAAAACCAGAAGCCAAGTTTAAACCCAAAAAAACGTACTTCATTCAGTACATCTACCAGTAATATGCCAAAGCCAAACGAGACCACAAACCACACTGCTAGTAACTTAAACAGTAGTGAAATGTTTTCTGCCCAATAAGCTTTTGCTTGTTCTTCATCTTTAAAAGCCATTTTTATTTTCCCCTTTAAGCATTGCATAATTGCAATGAGTGGTTTTTTTATAGTCGGTTATTAATTTAGCAACGCGGCGGGAAGAGTGAAGTGAGACCATAGTCGTAACAGCCTGTTAACGTTTACGTAAACTGCAGATGCAGCACCACCGAAAACACAAATAACACTTTCTTTTCAATTACTTAGATTTTAACAAAGGCCAATAACGACAAAGCTTAAGTATATTTGTGCAAAAATGCGACATTAGTCTAACAAACCACCAATAATAAAAATAACCTATTAAAATCAGCACTTTAAAAATAACGTTAAAAGTTTGCATAAAATTGTGCACGCACACTTAAAGTTATCTCTGGTATTGTGTGTGGGTGTAAATAATAAGGTTTAATAACAACATGACTGCTGTACTGATTTTTGTAGCACTGGGCTATATTGGGGTGCTGTTTTGGCTTGCTAATTGGGGCGATAAAACAACACCTCTTGCTAAACGGATTAGCCATCATCCTTTTGTGTATTCGCTATCGTTAGGGATTTATTGTACCTCGTGGACGTACTATGGGTCGGTTGGTACCGCAGCCACCAGTAGTTGGAGCTATTTACCCATTTTGCTCGGGCCTTCATTGTTATTTTTGTTTGGCCAAGGCTTTTTACGCAAACTGGTATTGGTCAGCAAAAAACAAAACATTACCACCATTGCCGATTTTATTTCTGCCCGTTACGGTAAGCGCCAAACCAGTGCCATATTAGTCACCGTTATTGCACTGCTTGCGACAATTCCCTACATTGCACTGCAGTTAAAAGCACTGAGTACCAGCTTTTTGCTTTTGCAAAACAGCAATCAAATATCTGGCGAAATGCTCACTCTAACCGCCACATTAATAATGGCGCTATTTGCTATATTTTTTGGTACCCGTAAGGTAGATGTTACTGAATATCGCTCAGGGCTTATGCTAGCAGTTGCCTTTGAGTCTATGATTAAGCTTATTGCGCTTATTGCCGTAGCTGGCCTAGCGTTATACACCTTATTTAATTTACCCACCCTTAGCGGCAATAAAATCACAGAGTCGATTTGGCAACACTGGGGCAACTTTAACTTTTTTAGTTTTAATTTTATTGGTCAGTCACTTATGGCTGCCGCTGCAATAATTTGTCTACCACGACAATTTCATGTCACCGTGGTAGATAACCAAGACAAACGCCATTTATTTACTGCTCGCTGGGCTTTTCCGCTGTATTTATTACTCACCGCCGCAATGATAATCCCTATTGCGACTGCCGCCATTCACCCAAGTATAGGTAGCAGTTTTTCACCCGACAGCTTTGTACTAGCGCTACCGCTTATTCATGACCAAGCTTTTTTAAGTACCTTTGTATTTATTGGTGGGCTTTCTGCTGCAACCGCCATGATAGTGGTGGCTACACTTACGCTGAGCACCATGATCTCTAACGATGTAGTACTGCCGCTTATGCTACGCCGTAAATTTAAGCGCAACTTAATTACCAGCAGTTATAAGTCGCAAATATTATTAGTCAGGCGCTTTACCATTGCTGGCATACTTATATTGGCTTATTTTTATCAGCAATGGTTTGGCCATGGTAGTGCGCTGGCCAGTATGGGGCTGGTGGCTTTTTCGTTAGTAACGCAGTTGCTCCCCGCTATTGTAGGCGGACTTTACTGGCGTAAAGGCCATGCTTATGGTGTATATGCAGGGCTATTGGCGGGTTTTATTTGTTGGGTATTATTTTTAATGATGCCAATTTTAGATGCTGGCAGCGCACTTGATAGCGAGCTTCAGCAAACACTTATTACACGCGGCACGCTCATTGCCTTATTTGCTAACATTGGTTGTTATATTAGCTTTTCGTTAGGGGCAGAAGAGCGCTTGATAGATAAAATTCAGGCCGCTGCATTTGTTAACCCTAAAGACCAGGCTATTTTATCGCGCCGCTTAAACAAAAATGTTAAAGCCACGGTTTACGACTTTAAAATTTTACTGCAAACCTTTTTAGGTATTCAGCGCAGCCAACAAGTACTGGCGCACTTTTCACTTTCGCATCAGCTAAGTGACAATAATGCCCACCCCGAACCCGAATTTATAGCCTATTGCGAACGTGCGTTAACTGGGGTGTTAGGGGCGTCGTCGGCGCAGGCGCTAATACGTACGGTTTCATCGGGTAAGCGTATGGCGTTTGAGGAGGTAGTTAACTTTTTTGACGAAACCACACAAGCGCTGCAGTTTAACCAAAACCTGTTGTATACCTCGCTCGAAAATTTAAGCCATGGTATTTCGGTGGTCGATAAAGATTTAAAGTTAGTGGCATGGAATAAGCGCTACAGCCAAATGTTTGGCTACCCTGACGGCTTTTTAGAAGTGGGCCAACCAATAGAAGATATTATAAGGTACAACGCCGTACGCGGTGAATGTGGCCCCGGCGAAATAGAGCGCCAAGTAGAAAAGCGCGTTCAGCATTTAAAAAATGGCAGCTCGCATCACTTTATTCGCCACCGTCGTAATGGCCAAGTGTACGAAATGATAGGTAACCCCCTACCCGATGGCGGCTTTGTAACGAGTTTTTCAGATATTACAAACCATATAAGCACACAAAATGCGCTTGAAGAGATCAATATGGATCTTGAAAACCGCATTGAAGCGCGCACCCAAGAAGTACAAACTATTAATAAAGACTTACAAGCACAAATAGATAGCCGAGTAAAAACAGAGCAAGCACTTACTTTAGCCAAACGCGAAGCAGAACAAGCCAACGATAGTAAAACGCGATTTTTAGCACTGGCAAGCCACGATATTTTACAACCCCTTAACGCAGCGCGTTTGTACCTTGCAGCCATAGATGAAAAGCAGCTCGATACAACTAACCAAAATAGCTTTAATAAGCTTGGTCACAGTTTAGATTCAACCGTACATTTAATGTCAGCTTTACTAGAAATTGCTAAGTTAGAGCAAGGCGCAATGACCCCAACCCCGCGGCATTTTTGCATAAACGATATACTTATGCCGCTGCAAAGCGAGTACGCTATTTTATCAAGCGATAAAGGTTTAAAACTCACGGTTCGCTCAAAGGCGCAAATTGTTCATAGCGACATTACCTATTTGCGCCGAATTATACAAAACTTGGTGTCTAATGCGGTTAAATACACCGAAACAGGACGAGTATTAATAGCGTGCAGAAACCGTAAACATAATTTACGCATAGAAGTATGGGACACAGGCCCAGGTATTAGCGAAATAGAACAAGCTAAAATATTTAACGATTTTTACCGAATTGAGGCCGGCGATAACAAAGGCGTAGGTTTAGGACTTGGCGTTGTAAAGCGCATGGCTGATTTACTAAGCTTAGAGCTTGATGTGCACTCAGAGCCTGGGAAAGGGAGCCGCTTTAGTATTGAAGTACCTTATGGTGATACGCAGTTTGTACAACAAAAAGTAAAAGCCAACAGCTTAGTAGAAAACCGCGCTACAATTAATATAGTAGCGGTAGATGATGACCCTGAAAACTTAGCCGCAATGGCCAGTTTACTTAAAAAATGGCAAGCAAATTACACCTTGTTTGACAATGTTGATAACGTACTTGAGCATGCCAAGCAGCATGCAGCACCCGATGTTATTTTAATGGATTACCAATTAGGCAATGATTACGATGGTATTACGCTGATAAAAACACTGCGTGATACATGGCAATGCGAAGTACCTGCCATATTAATTACTGCTGTGCGCGACACAGAGCTAAAACAAGAAACCAAAGCCGCTAATATTCATTACTTAAGTAAACCTATTAAGCCTGGTAAATTAAAAGCACTGCTTAATCACAGTACTTAAGTTTAGCTAAAACAAAGCCCAGTAAATTACTGGGCTTTTGTTTATAACTAAACGCTACTTTAAGCTTGGTTTGCGTGGCTTCTGAGCTTTTGAAATAACCAGCTCAGCCCCACTAACGAAAGCCCTAAACCAATAAACGAGAGCGCTTTTAAAAGCCCTGTTAAATTTGCCATATCCACTAAAAATACTTTAACAATAACAGCTGCGAGTATCCCTAAACCTATTTTTTGAATGAGTAACTGCTTTTTAAGGTGCCCCAATATAACTGTCCCTGCACCGAGTAGAAGCCAAATAATTGAATAACTATAAAGCTCTGCATTACTTACCCCTTTTGATAAGTAAATATAAGGCCCCAGCCAAAATTGACGAATAAAGCCATTAATTGCAAACACACTCAACACACCCGCTACGGTGAGTATAAATGGCGCTGCTTTTGTATACAGCGGTTTAATTAAAGTATAAAGCCAAAGTACTAGACCTGCAGGGACTAACCAAAGCAAGAATAGCCAATTAAAGACGCTATATTCACCAATATAAATAGAGTTTAAAAATGGGTTGGCATTGAGTAAGGTGCTCAGTGTAGTAATACCCGCAGCACTAGCTAATGCTATGCCCGCAACTTGGTATAACTTGGCTAAGCTACCGGCAATACGAGCACGGTGTAAATATACACAGCCAAGCGCAAGCCAATTACACGTTAGTAAAGCTTGTTCGTAAAAGCTCAATGAGCCAAATTTTGGATAATGCCCTACCAGTTGATAACTGGTTTCGGTGGTAATAAATAGCGCCAAGCAATGCAGTGCGGCACCTTCTAACCATATTTTTAATTGTGATGTTTGAAAGCATTTAGCAGCAGCTAAAAACAATGCAGTACACAATGGATAAACAATAATACTCCAATGAAGATTAAATATAGTTAGGGCGTCGTAACTTGGTGTCCATGGTGCAAGTGTTAAGCGCAGTAATAAAGCAGCCACTAACGCTTTAATTGGCCAATGTGGCATTGGCACTCGATAGCGCTTTATTAACACACTAATAAGTAAAACTTGTATAGCCAATGCAATGGTCAGCCCGCTGTCATTCAATAGCATAGTGATAGCAAGCGTAATGTTAGCATTTGCCCCCACCCAATAAGTAAAGCGTTGAAAAAGAGTGACACCGCTCATTGCGCACTTAATTAAAATGGCGCTACTTATAAGTAATATTACTGCCCACAATGGATAGGCCGTGGTCAAAGCATGGTTTGGGATGATAGCGTACAAAGTAGCAATGATTATAAATATGCTAAACGAGGCCGTAATATGAAAAGCCAAGCGTTTAGGTGCCCACTTAATACCAAAATAAAGCCCATAAGCACTGAGCGCTAAACCTAAGAATAGAGCGCCACCATATGGGTGTTTAAATATAAATAGTGAGTCTGAAAAATCAATGTAATAGGACGGCGTGCTTAGTAGTATTAGTGCAGCAGTAATTAACGCTGCCCCCTGCCATAAATCCCAACGGCTATTTTTAAGCACTAAAAACAGTAAGGTTAATATGCTTAATGCATTTATTATTTTCCATTGTAGATAGTTATCACTATCAAAAAGCATAGCCAGTAACAAAGGGGTAATACAGGCAAGCATTAAAGGGTGACTGGGGAGTACGTTTATCAAACGCTTTAAACTATGTGGGCGCGTTTCAACCATCGCAAGCTTTAACCCTAAGCGTGGCACGGCAATTAAACCAATAACACTTAATAACCCATATGTGCCCATAAGCCAAATGGTGCTGCTGTTAGCTATGGTAAAGCCAACGATATACCAGCCTAAATGCCCCGCCCACAGTAGATACCACAACCATGCACGCTGTACTTTATGCGCCACCAACGCAGCTGATAAGCTAATAAAACCAATGTACATATAAAGTGCAAATAAATTATTGCTGCCAGTATTAACCAACACGGGGACACAATAAGCACCAATAATGCCTAGTACAGCTAATACCGGGCCAAGCATTATTGCCATAGCGCTCGCACTTATGGCAATAATGCCAAGTACAACAAAGGCTGTTAAGGGGCTGATCATGCTATAGCTGCTATACGCTAATAAGGTCAGTGCAAAGCACGTAATAAAACCGCCACTGGCAAGCGCTGCAGGTATATAGTTATTAAACCCTTCGAATACACTATTTTTGTAATGCATGTAAGCCGCGGTTGCAATTAAGCCGCCACCAAATAATCCGCCTAGGGTTAAGCGCATCGCAACAGAGAGCAAGCCCGCCTCTAAACTGTACTTTGCTAAAAATATGCCGCCTAATGCCAATGCGACTGCGCCTATCCAGGTCATCCAGTTTTGTTCAAAGTCACTGCGCAGCTTTTTAAAAAGGGAAGTAACAAGTGTGGGTTTGAGATTTTTACTGCTTTGCTTATGTTTACTAACAGAAACACTAGCGGAAGACTTTATTGCTGAAGTTGCCGTTTTTTCCTGCCCATGAGGTTGATTAGGCTGATTAAGACTAACTTGATTAAAAGTCGCCTTATTGCTATTTGCTTGAGCCGTGTCCGAATGTTGAGCTGTAGAGCAATCGGTGCTTTTATCGGCCCCTTCATTGTGGCTTTGTGCGTTGTTAGCTAATTCTAAACTGAGTACTTTTGCTTTTAATTGAGCAATTTCTTGCTTTAAATTACTAAGTTGTGCGATTGCTATAATACCGCAAAGTGCACCAGCCATTATTGCAAATGCAAATAAACCTACTATTCCTAAAAACTCATCCATGGCACGCTCTTTTTATTTATTTTGTAATGAGTGTACCTAAAATTTATTAAGTTTATGTAAGTTTTGTGCAAAAAAAGCCCTAAACAATAATGCTTAGGGCTTTTACTTTCTAGAACGTGTTATATATCAATTAGTCTACACTGTCTGTAATTGTGCGCGTTACACTCATTTTAAAGCCGGAGCTAGTTGTTTCATCATGCTCTAAAATCAAGATGTAATTACCTTCTTCGGTAAAATCTATATCGCTTTGTTGAATTAGCACTATTTGTTGGCCGTTATCCTCAAATACGGCATACACAGTGTAAGCTTCATTATCTACATCAATTTCTTCTTGATCGTATCTATCTAAGCCATCGATTACATTAGTGGCGTCATCAACAGTTTCACCATTTAAGGTAAAGTACACGTCAACTTCGCTTACTGTTTGCCCGGCGTAGCTTTCTATTAGGTTAACAACCGAAATAGTATGGCTGTAGCTGCTCGGTGTTAGGTTTTCCTCAACACTCATCATGCGTAAACCATTATCTACATCGTTGTAAAAAACACCTACGGCACTTTGCTCACGTTCAAGGGTCATTAAAAAGTTATCGGCAAGCTTGGTGCCCTCTTCGTCGTACATTGCAACGCTGTAACTATTTGGCGAAAGCTCTACGTAATCGGTGTAGGTGTCACTTGCTACTGTATTTGTTTCATTAACGGTAGTACCGCGCGTAGCGCTAAAGCTAACTGGCGAGTAATCGTCAACGGTATTTATGAAGCGCAATTGACCTAACGCTGATTGGTGCTTTAGCGCTGTAACGTAGTTATTATCGGTCACTATATCAAGGGTTATACCGTTTTCTTCTGTTGCATAGCTTGGGCGGATCATTGCTACATAGCTTTCTTCATCGTAAAAATAAACTGACTCAGATTCATATATCACATCTGTACTACCTGCCTCAGTGATATAAATTGTGTAGTAGCCCTCATCAAGGGTTTGTAAATCTAGCTCACTTAAGTACTGTGTTGATGTAAATAGCTCAGCACTTTCAAATACACCATCATCGGTTGCTAGGTAAACATCGTAGCTGGTCTCTTCGCTGGTAATATTATAAAAACCTAAGTTAAACTCATCTGTATCGCTTGAAATTGGCACACTTAGTTCTGTGAATGTCGGCTCATCAAAGTTGCCACTCATTACAATAAGTTCGGTCTTATCACCTTTAATTGATACTTCTTGTTCGCTAATTGTAATGTAGCTGTCGTTTGCATCTAAGTATTCAAAACTTAAATCGTAAGTACCGGTGCTGTAGTTATGACGCGTGGTTACATCAGCAAAGTCGGTGCCTGAGCGTTCAGTTTCATCTACAAATAAACGCGTATATGGGCTGTTATAAGAGCCATTATATAATTGCACGTAGCCTGTATCACTTGAGCCGTCGCTGCCGCCACAACCAACTAAAATAGACATTAAACTTAGAGGTAAAGCAGCTTTCAACAGAGAGTTGGTCATTAAAGTTTCCTTATTATTAAAATCACTATTATGACGCTTTTGCTGCATTTTAATTTCATAGTTTACAAAGTATTACCCTCGCTGACAGTTCTTTACGAAAACGTTAAAAACTGTTTTAAATGTGCAAATAATAAGGATGTTTTTCAAAAAGACGATGTAGGAGGTGGGGCAATTTCTAATCTGTCTCGGCCATTATTTTTAGCAAGATATAAAGCCATATCGGCACGCTTCATTACTTTATCTAGGGGCTCGTTGGGGGTTTGCAGCGCCATGCCAATACTTACTGTGAGGTGCTTAGCCTGCTTAACATGAATACTGTGCGCAATATTTATTAATTGCTGACAAAATTCAGCTGCTTGGCTTATATTACGACTAGGCAAATAACCGCCAAACTCCTCACCACCAAGACGAGCAAATTTAGCGTCATTGATAAACACCTGATTATACTTAGTCGCTAACTGCTTGAGTATTGAGTCTCCTTCATCATGTCCAAATTCATCATTAATTGCCTTAAAATGATCAATATCGATAATTAAAATAACATAAGGCGAGGTTGGCGCTGTTCTAATATGCCGATAAAAATAACGCCTATTATGTACTTGTGTTAAGTCATCAATAATTAACTCACGCGCTAAACGGTTATGGATGCTTTGTACAAAACGCATAGTTTTAAATAAACCATAGGCGGTAAAAAGCATCCCTATGGTTCTGCATAAGTCTTCAAAATAAACACTCATCCAATAGGGCTGTACAACTAATTCATCTATTACATCGGCCGTTGTGCCCATACTCCATAGCAATAAACCCAATGTAGAGTACACATATGCTTGTTTTGAAAGCTCAGAGCATTGCACTATCCAAAATAGGAATACAAGTACAATAAGATTGCAAAAATCGGTCGTAAAACCATATACGTTATTTTGTACCTTTAAAGGTGGGAAAGCATTTAAAGCATAAAGTGAGAAAACAATTATGTAGAGCAGTAACGCTATACTTACCGTTTTATTTACCCAACTCATTTTATAAAAGTTAGACAGCCGAACGGTAAGTTTTACAGTTTCAATCATAAGATGGCGCTTTTTAGTGCGTTATTAACAAACTATAGCACACGAAAAAAAACGCTATAAAGCGATACCTTACAAAGTGCTTGCTTTAGTGCATTTAGCATAAAAATTACCTGAGATTAAAGCCAAGCAATGTAAACAAAATACAAAACTCAACTATAGAAATGCAGCTTTGGTATCAAGCTGCTGTTATGGCGTGGCGTAGTTAACTTTAGAATTTAAACGCTATATTAGGGTGCTTATACCCCACAATGCCAATACTAAAATAGTAATAGCAATCATTGCTTTAGTTTTATGTTTACTGATTATTTGCTCAGCTTTATTACCTGCGTAATACACAACAATAGCTAAACCAAAGTAGCGAATTGAACGAGCAATACCAGAGGCTAATAAAAACAAAGCAATAGAGTACTTTGTAGCGCCTGCTGCGAGCATCGCAATTTGAAACGGAATAGGCACTATTCCTAATGTCATTACAAACCAAAACCCTTGATTTTGCATTTGCTGCTTAACATTTTCAAATTGCTCTTGGCTTGAGAACATGTCAATAACCCAGTCACCAATCGCATCAAATAGGTAAAAACCCAGCGCATAGCCAAATAAAGCGCCAATTATACACCCTACCGTGGCCATTAGAGCGATTAGCCAAAGCTTTTCACGGCGTGCTTGCATAAGCGGTACAAGCACGGCTTCAAGCGGAATGGGGACAATCGTAGACTCTAAAAACGACGCCACGGTAATACCCGTTAACATATGTTTTGAGTCAATAAAGTGCCGTGTTTTTTCTTTTAGTTTTTTTTGAATAGCCATGTTAATCCCTTAATAATTTGCCATTGTATGCATCATTGTATAGTAAAAGTATTAAGGTACGCTTAAGCATAAAAAAGCCCGTTTTATAACGGGCTATTATAAATTGCAGTAAGCTATTTAAATGGTTGAGTTGTATACGTCAAACTGCATTTGCATAACACTAGACTGTTCACCCTCAACTAATGCTATAACACGGGTTTCTCGCCCTTGAAGCTCAGTCGGGATTTTTTTAGTTTCAATAAACGTTTGTTGTGAAATTTGATCTTCGCTCACATTAAGCGCAAGCAGTGCTGACTTGACTGTTTCAATACGTTTTAACGCTAACTTTCGGTTGTATTCAAGTGATCCCTTTTTACTAGTATCACCAATCAAAATAACACTCAATAATGGTGAGTTTTCAATAGAGCGAGCAAACTCAGCTACTTTTTGCTTTGCATCAGTAGTAAGTACATGCTTATCAAATTCAAAGTTAATCACCACACCACGTGTTGTGCTTATGTTTTTTTCAAACGGGCAACCATCGTTATCTGTTACCGCTTTAAGGGGCGTATCTGCACACTTATCGCGCTCGTTAATAACCCCATCTTGGTCTTGATCAAGCAAATCATTAGACTGTAACTTTTGCTCGTACGGGCCTGGCTCTGTCGCACAGGCGGTTAAAAGTAAAGCGGCACTTAATAAAGCTATATTTTTCATTATTATCTATCTCCAAGCTGCCAAGCATCTGGCTTATCTACTTTTAAGGCGCTCACTAAACGACCCGTTGCATTGATCAATCTGTAACTAGCAATGCGTTGATCATATGCGGATTCAATATAGTTTCTTCTTGCCGTGAATAATTCAATTTGTGAATCAAGTACATCTAATAACGAGCGACGCCCTAACCCAAACTGTCTTTCGTAGCCTTTTTGCGCAACTTCTGCGTACCCTACATTTTCTTGGTAAAACTTCTTCTGCTCATCTAAAAATACATAAGCATTCCAAGCAAAGCTTGTTGCCTCTTTAACTTGCCTATGAGTTGAATCTTTTACCGCTACAGCTTCTTGATAGCGCCATTTAGCAGCGTCAGTGTCAGCATTTGTTTTACCCCCACTGTATAAATCGTAACTCATTGTTAGCATTATACGGCCATTATCATCTCGCCCTGGTGATCCTGATATATCTCGATTATCTGCAACATCGAGTTCTAAGCTCACTTTAGGCCAATAGCCACTTTTTTCTCGTTGTATTTGTTTATCTGCTGCTTGAATATCATAAATGGCAGCAGCTATTTCAGGATGTGAACTTTTTGCAATTCTCATTGCCTCTTCTAACGAATCAGGCAAAAAATGTGAATCTGCTTTAGGGATAACAAGATCCTCAGGATACTTACCAACTAAATCATAGTAATTTGCTTGTATGTCTAGCAGATTATTTTTAGCCGCTAAATAGCCAGACTGCGATGTTGCTAAGCGCGATTGCACTTGAGCTACATCAGCATCACTTGACAAGCCTCGTTGATGACGTTGCTCAATATCGTTTAAAATATTTTTATGTATTTCTATATTTTTTTCAGATAGTTCAATCAGTTCTATTGCTTTTAATAGATCTAAATACACTTGCACGACTTCAAGGCTGATATTTTCTGCCTCAGAGATTAAACCAAGCTGATCGGCGCGCGCTTCATTATCTAATCGAGCCACCTCTGAAGAAGTACTAAAACCATCAAACAGCATTTGCGTTATTTTTAGACCTAATTCACGGCGATCTAATTCTGTGTCAAATTCACTACCCGATTTATAATTAACATGCTCATAGCCATAGGCCGCATATAAACGTATTTGCGGTAAATATTCACTAAATGCACTGCGCTTATCACGATACTTAGCTTCAAAGCTCGCATATTTTTGCATTAAGCGAGGGTTTGTATTTAATGTTTCTGCTACCGACTGCTCCAACGTCAGAGCACTTACATACCCCGGTGTTAAAGCTAAAACAGAGAGTAATCCTATAATTCGCATTTAATATTCCTATTATGGTTCACGCATGGCATTGGCCTTTGCTCTTAACAAAGGTTTTAACCAGTAATCTAAAACAGTTTTTTTTCCAGTAATTATATCTACCTGAGTTTGCATACCCGGTATGATAGGTTGCTGAGCAATCTGACTTACAGTGGTTTTTATAAAAGCTTGATAATACGCAGTGCCGTCTTCTAAATATTGAGCATCTGCACTAATGTAAGTTACTTCCCCTTCCAATCCTCCATATATAACAAAGTCATATGCAGTAAATTTTACTTTGGCTGGCATACCAACTCTAATAAAACCTATATCTTTTGGTTGTACTTTAGTATCTATTAAAAGCTGATCATTTTGCGGGACTATTTCCATCATCACTTCGCCAGGATCGATTACGCTTCCAATTGAGCGAGACACAATATTTTTTACAGTCCCTCGTACTGGCGCTCTTACCTGTGCTTTTAATAATCTGTCTTCAAGCGCTTTACTACTTTGTGAGATTTTAGCGAGCTCATTACTTACTTCATCTAGCTGGTTTTGTGTATCAGCTAAATAATCAAATACAATCGCTTTACGCTCTTCAAGCACTTGGCTTTTGGCAGCAATAAGCTGCTGTAGTAATGCGCTGGCTTGGTTTAGCTCACCTTTCATTGCAATTTCATCGCGCTGTAATTTAACAAGCTCCATTTCAGCTACAGCTCCAGCATCTACCGCACTTTGTGTTAACTCGACCTCTCTGCTGGTTAGTTTTAAGCTTTGCTTTAACGCTGAAATATTTGCTAGTTGCTCGTTACTTGCCTGCTCTTGTTGCAACAAACTTTGGGTTCGTTGTTGTAATTGCGACTCAAGCTGAGTTAAACGCGATGTGTAAGTGTTATATGCTTGCCTGTATACTTCTGGCGATACGCCCTTACGTGGAATCTCTAAGCGCTGAATTGTCGCACCAAAACTGCTTTGCTCGTCAAGTTTTACACTTTTAAGCTCTGTTAACAGGCGGTTATGTCTAGCAAGTAAAGACTCTCGCTCTTGGCTTGATTCAGCAAAAGCGGCTGCAAAGCGGGTTTCATCGATTAAAAGTAATGGATCGCCTACTTCAACTAACTGACCTTCTTGCACGAGCACCTCTTTTAATATGCCACCGTCAAGATTCTCAATAGTTTGCACACGCTGAACAGGAATAACAGTACCTTGCCCTATAATTACCTCTTCTAGCTTAGCAAATTTTGCCCATAAAACGACTGAAAAAAGCAAAATAAAAACAATAATAACCAACCGCTTAGCTTGCTTTGCAGCTTGCAGCTGCCCCATATATAAATCAGCCATTATTTAGACCCGCTCCCACTATTGGTATTACTTACTCGAGTCACTTTTTTACTCACCAGTTTTACACCGCCCGATACTTTTTCACTAAATAATGATTTAGGGGTTTCAATACTTTTTAATCGGCCATGATCTATAACAAATATTCTATCGCAAATTGAGAGCATTTCTTTGCGGTGGCTAGAAATAACTACCGTTTCGGTACGCTCTTTAAGGGATTTTATTAATAGTTTTTCATGCCCTTCGTCCATTGCTGACGAAGGCTCATCTAACAAAAGTAAAGCATTATTACTTTGCAATAGCGCGCGTGCAATGCATACAGCTTGTCGTTGGCCACCCGATAAAAATCGGCCAAATTCGCCTACTTGTGTTTCAAGCCCGGACTCTAAACGGTCAATAAATCGGCTCACGCCTGATTGCACAAGCGCATTAGTGAGATCGGTAGGGTTGATGTTTTGTGCACCTAAGGTGATATTTTCAAGTACTGAGCCATAAAACAAGCTAGGGCTTTGTGCGACCCAGCCACTTTGCCTGCGCAATGCACTTAAAGACCAATGTTTTATATCTATGTCGTCTATTAAAAGCTGCCCAGAGGTTGCTCTGTATTGACCTGCAATTATAGCTAGTAGTGTTGATTTACCCGACCCTGCGCGGCCGTACAACCCTATTTTTTCACCTTTTTTGATATCAAAGTTAATGTTATGAATAGCTTCTAGTTCTTGCTCATGGTACTGAAAGCTTAAATAACGAGCCGTAATATTGCCATTTAAAGAAGCATCAATTGTACTTTCGCCGCTTTGCTGTTCTTGCTCTAATGCCATTATATTTTTAACTGACTCAATAGCTGTTTGCGTTTGTTTGTACTTTAAAACAAGCCCAGCCAACGAAGATATAGACCCCGATGCTCGACCACTTAACATAACAATAGCAATCAGTGCGCCCATACTAATGTCACCATTGCTTATTAAATACACGCCAAATACGATTAACCCAATACTGGTAAATTGACTGAGGCTAGCCACAGTATGTGTAAGTGTTGTTGCACTGTGGCGTGACTTATTTTGCCAGTCAACCATTTGTGCGAGAGTTTGCTCAAGCTTTTGCTGCGCACTTGCTTGACCATTCATCTGCTTTAACTCAACAAGCTGATTTAAGTTTTCAATTAAGTACGCTTGACGTTGAGTAGATAACTTAGATGCCTGCTCTACGCTTTCATTTAATTTAGCTTGTAATACAATACTTGTAATAATAACAATACTCAGCACAGCAACAGGAATAAGTACAATTAATCCCCCAAGCCAAAATATTAACGCTAAAAACAATAAGGTAAAGGGCAAGTCAATAACTGAAACCAGTGTTGCAGAGGTAATAAATTCCCTAACACTATCAAAATCTTGAACTTGTTTTGCATAAGCCCCCGCAGAGGCTGGGCGCTGCTCAAGCCTCATACCTAATACTTTAGCGTATAACATACTACTTATACGTAAATCTATTTGTCTGCCTGCGGCATCAGTTAAATGCCCACGAGATTGCTTTAACAACCAATCGAATACAATGGCTATTGTTGCACCTGTTGCCAACACCCATAAGGTATCTAGTGCTGCATTGGGCACTACACGGTCATAGACATTCATAGTAAATAGCGGAACGACTAAAGCGAGTAAATTTACCGTTAGTGACGCCAATAATAGTGAATTATAAAAGGGTTTTACCTGCTCCCAAGCAGGCCTTAACCAACTGGGAATACGGGTATGGAGTTTTTCGGAGCGATCATCGGTGACATTTTCGTGCGACAAATACCAAATCAACTCTTTATCAATATCAGTTAACTGCTTTGGTTCTGCTCCATCTTGCGAGCTAAATGTACTTTCTCCCTTACTCTCAAAAAACCAAAAATAGCCATCTTTATCGAGTACCAAGGCTGGGTAAGCATAATGTTTAGGCGCAGTTTGTTGCTGAGCACTCACATTAATATTACTCAATGCTTGTTCTAAATGATGAGCCGAAAACTCATTACTTGGCAAACCAAGTAACAAGTTATCGCTTTGATGGCGCAAATGCAGGGCATCAGCAATGTGCTTGCCAAGTGCCTGCATTTGTTCTCGTTTTAAACTTAACTTCATACGTTTTGATCGCCGTCTAAGCTTTCATTCATACTTTGAGCGAAAGCAGTGTCACCACCACTTGAGTCCTCACTAAATGATTGAGCTTGTGCGCCGCTTGAGCTTGAAGTGTTACTTGCTGAAGCTGAAATAGTCACATCTACCTCTTCGGTAGGTGCTTGTTGAGTCTCACCGTTAAGTGTAGAAAACGCATTAAGTGTTAGCGTGAAACTATCACCTGCGTCGGCATCAACAATTTCTAAGGCTTCAATATCAGTAATATCAACAGTCCATGTATCACCGACCTTTTCACCAACGTTAAAGTTGTATCCATCTGGTAAGCCTGTAATTTCAATATAGCCCGTTTCATCTGCTGCTGGATTTTGTAAATCAACATCAAGGTTTAGGGCGATATTGTTAGTTGAATTACTTGTAACATCATTTGCAGCAGTCCACACAGGCGCATCAGCTTGAGGTTCTAACTCAATAATAAATTCTGATGATTGTGTCTCACCCACACTTGTTACCGTTTCACCATTAATTTGTGCGCTATCAACAGTTGCAACATCAACACTCATGTTTAATGTGCCAAACGCAAGGCCACCGGCATTAAAGTCAAAGTTTTCAATTGAGTTACTGTCACTGGTAATTGTCGCACTAAAGCCGCCATTACCATCGCTAGTAAAGAATACAGTTTCAGTACCGACAGTAATAGACGCTTTGCCGTCAATATACTCAAGTGCACTACTGTCCGAGTCGGCGGCTATATTAACCGTTAATTGAATTGTCTCCGTGCCATCCGCCTCTTCACTAAAGGCCTCTAAGTCAATAGTCAAGGTGTCATCTTCTTGCCCATCGTAGCTTTCAAATGGCTTTTTAGAAAAATCCAGTGCATCGGCTTCTGGGTTTACAACAACCATAAACGAGGCTGAGGTCTGTACTATTTCACCTGGTGATTCATCCTGAGTTAGCGCATTTAGGGTTAATTCAAACTCACCACTAAAATCAAGCGGCGGTACAATAATCAAACCAGCTAATTGCTCTGCAGTAACAGTCCAGCTTGTGGTGTCTTCACCATTAAAGGTGCCACCATCTTTACCATTATTAACAAGCAAATTACCATCAGCATCTTTTAGTACGGCATCTTTTGGCACGCCCGAGATAGTAATTGAAATAGTTTCAGAGCCGTCATCATCTTTTAGCAGCGCACTTAAGCCTGTTAATGCTATATCGGCATCTTCGCTACCTTGTGCATCTGCTACTGTTAATACTGCTTCGTCAGTTACCGCCTCTACAGCAATACTAATTGTATTAGTAACTTGTGTTGTATCAGTGGCAGTACCTGTACTTAATTGTGCGGTATCAACAATGGTTGCTGTTATCTGAATATCTATGTCAGTACCTGATTGGTCTTCAATTGGCTCAACCCCAATACTTGCTAGTGCAGTAGCAAACTCTGCCTCTGTACCGTTATATGTATATGTGTTATCACCGTTGTCGGTAAACATATTATTAGGGTCATACAATCCAACGCCATCCGGTAAGGTAATAATAATTGGCTGAGAAAAATCAACTTCTTCAACCCCGCCATTTTGCTCAGGGTTAGCCTCATCATCTACTTGGTTTAAATCGGTTAAAGCTAATGTTAAGCCTAGTGCTGTGGTGCGGTTGTCTTCCTTAATTTTGTTAATAGCTGCGCTAAACTCACCACCGTCAGCGACTGGAGTTATATCTATTTCTAAAGATTGCGTGTCATCAATATATTCATCGCCACTATCATCATCTACCGCAATGATCGTTACCGGAATAATTAATTGCCCTGAATAGTCATCACCTGCACTGGTAAAGCTTAAATTGCCAAGTGATTCTTCAGGAATAATATATTCAGCAACTTCGCCGTCATCACCTGGAATTGCGATAACCCCATCACCCTCAATAATAAGGCCTTCAGGTAGGCTATCAGCGTTTATGTAAACAGTAACGGTATCGTTCTCATCGTCAGTTAAACTGGTATTAATATGCCCTGTAAAATCAACTGCTTCATCTTCTATTGCATCTACCACCGAAATTTGTAACTGCCCTACTTCAGAAGCCTCTGACGTACTTCCGTCTCCTTCAACAGTAAAGTTAACGGTAAAATTGTCACTTAGTAATACCGCATGGCTGCCATCAGCTACACGGGCTTTAACAGTAACATCTATATCACCTGTAGAATTTTGTGCTTCTAAGGTCACATCAGCAAGTAAGTCATTAATTACGTCTGTTACTGAGTCACTTGTGCCTGCATCAATAGGTATTATCCACCGGCCAGAGCCATCTGGGTACGCACCATTTGGATGAAGCACCTCTATATTTACGCCATCAGGGAGTATTATTTCTATGTGAGTAATAACCTCAGAACCATCAACATCTTCTTCTGTAAAGCTAACAGCCCCCGATAGGCTCAATGTTCTGCTTGAGCTCGTTATTGTGTCATCTGTTGCTTCAAGGCGGGTAACAGCACCACTATTATCGCGCTCGGCACTACTTTGGGTATCAACCTGTCCATTAACAGTGACTGTAACTTGACTACTAATATCTTCGCTCACACTGCCTACATTTGACGTATCGGTTACGGTATAAAGTACATCAACAGTAAGCGTGCCAGAGAAATCCTCATCAGGCAGCAAGCGCACTCTATCACTGGCTAAAACATCCTCAAGCGTTGGGTACTCGGCATTAATTAAATCAGCTAAATCATACCCACTACCTACGTTCACTACCTCACCATCAACATACAGAGTAGTGTTTGCTGGTATGGCTGTAATTACAGCACCTGTTATTGTTTCTGACCCATCACTGTCGATTAAATCTGGGTTAAAATTAAGTGCTATACGTGTATCTTCATTGCCCTCAGACGTTGTTGATAGGCTTTGCGTATTATTGTCAATTGTTGGGTTAAAGTTTGTAGTTACAGCAATGTTGTAATCAGCAGTATCACCATCAGCCTCTGTCGGGACTACTTTAATATTAAAGTTAACTTCACCACTAAAGTCATCAACAGGCGCTAAATAGTAATTTTCCATCTCTGCGGCCGTTAAGCTGTACATTGGCTTGCCATTAGCATCAGTACCAACAATTGATAAATTAGCAGGGTCGCCGTTTACATCTACTAGCATTACCGAGTCTGGTAAGTCAGAAATAACTAAACTAATTGCTTCTGACTGATCCACATCAGAGGTCACAATTAAAAAGTCTAAACGTAGGTTAGTATCTTCCGTACCTTGGGTATTTTTAAGCGTAAAGTTGTTTTCATCTACTGTCGTAAATGTCCAGTTATCATTGCTGTTTTCTTCATCAAGCTCTGGTGGATCTATTTTACCTATAACAGTAAGTTGTAAAGTATCTGGCTCTGTACGTGCTTCTTCACCGGTGCTGGTTTCTGTTGCTATGGCTGTAACCGTAATGTCAAATGTAGCGTCGGTTGCACGGCTGGCATCTTCTTTTTGTTTTAAGAATATGTTCCCTGCTTGCAGCTCTACATCACTTACAAGCCAATTGCCATCTGCATCTTGAGTTAACACATCTCCATTTTCATCTACCAGCTCAAAACCTTCTGGCAATATAACTTCAAAACTAAGCGTTTCGGAGCCGTCTTGGTCAACCAGTAAACCACTGAATAAGTCTATAGCAGGGGTGAGCGCATCTTCATCTACGGTTTGGTTACGCACAAATAAGCGAGGCTCATCAGCAACAGGGGTTATTTCAACCGTTACCGTTTGCGTACTTGATGATGCACTATCGTTGTTTTCAGCTTCTGTTGCTACAGCAGTAATATCAAAAGTAAACGTGCCCGCTACATGCTCTTCGCCAACTACAGTTAAGCTTTGTGCCTCTGCTGCGGTTATTTCATCACCGTTTGATAGCGTACGGCCATTGGCTGTAACGATTAAGCCCTCTTGTATATTATTGATTATATAAGTGAGTGTTTCTGAGCCATCTGTATCTTGCAGTGTAGCGCCAATGTTAATAGCAGCTTCGGTATCTTCTGCAGTTGTGTAACTGTAATCGTTTGTGTTATCCCAATCAGGGGTGTCGGCCTCTGATATAACACTTACTGCTTGAGTGGCGTTGTATTCACGATTGCCATTATCAGTCGTTACTGTTGCATCAATAGTCAGGTTTACCGTTTGAGTTTGGTTTGAGCTATCGCCAAGCGGTTCAAATGTTAAAGCGCCGTTTATAGTTGCTACGCCATTAGCATCAATACTTAACTGGCTGCCACTTAGTACATAATAACCATCAGTAGCTGTTAGCTCACTGCCATTTAATAATAACTTTCCACCTTGTAAAGAGCTTTCTTCAATACGTATTTGAGTAACCGTTTCATTTTGGTCAATATCGCCTGGGTTTACGGTAACAGTAATTGTAGAAGAGCCGTCTTCATTGGCATCTGTTGCAGTCGTAGTCATCTCACCAATGTCATCACTTGTAGTCAATGATAAATCTGCTGTCGCTGTATCACCGTCAGCATCTGTTACAACATAAGTAATTGTGTCGACAAAATCATTTGCTGATGAACCAAATGTAGTGGTAGTAATTGTTACGCTACCATCTGAATTAATTGTGGCTGTACCGTAATCTTCATCACCATCATTTAAAGCGAATGTATCGCCCACATTTCTAACCACATTGTTATAAGTGATGCTTGTTACCGTCGCTCCGTCAGCTCCCCCTTCAAGGTTAGCTAATAAATCGATTGTAACGGTTTCACCTTCAATCAATGCTTTACTTGCACCAGGCAAGCTAGGGATATCATCGGTTACTGTGGCAATAACAACACTTTGTGAATTTGATATATCCCCATCTGCATCTACCGCGACTAAATCGATTGTTACATCAAGTGTGTTTTCTCCATTACCCGCTTCGTGGTCTAAGGCTTTGAACTGCTCGTATTCAAAGGTTCCATCAGCATTAAACTTAACGCGGAAAATTGTTTCAGCTGCCCCGTTTTCGCCTGTTGGTGCTGTTGCTAAATACCAGCCATCATCGTCAGCTGTATTTGACAGCGTAACGTCTTCACCTGAAGAGGTGTAACCAGAAAAGCTAAAGCCGTCAGCTAGCTTCACTTCAACAACTTCATCTGAGCCTGATGTAACACTAATATTGCCCTCAGTTTTAATTGAGTCGTTATTACGTAAGCCTTCTTCGTCAACCGCTGGAGCGCTATCGCCTGAAGTTGTGACACTAGGTGACTGACCATCTTCTACGTTTACTGCTAATGCACTTTGTTCTCTAGTGCCATCGGCATCGGTTGAAACAAGAGGTACGTTAATAGCAAGCGTTGCTTCTTGTGAATCTAAATGATCAATAGCCCCTGCGATTTCAAAGGCAATGTTGTAACTTTCAGAGGTGCCTGCTGCTACATCCACATCAGTTGGAAGAGTTACCGTAAATACAGTAACGCCATTAACTACACCGTTTGCGGTACCATCCTCATTAACTCGCCATGTAATCGGCTCACCGTTTTGGGTAAGAGCATTGCCATTGCTATCAAGTACGGCGTCACCTGAAGCTACATTCATACTAAGTGATTTAACAGCCTCACCGCCAGCCGTAATAGTAATGCTCTGTGTATCTGATTGACCAGTACTGCCTGTTTCTGGGCTTTCTGCGACATTGAACGTAGGTGAGGTTTGCGTTGCATTAGCACTATCTGTAACGTTTACAGTAATATTTTCCTCATCAATATCGCCATCTTGATCTTGCAATTCAATTGCCAGGTTAAAGCTACTATTGCCGTTATTATCAATAGGGCGAATAAGCTCAATGGTATATTGTAAGTTTTCTTGGCTGCTTGTGCTGTTTGTGATCTCAGGTAAAGTTGCAATAAATACAGGGTTATTTATATCACCTGTATGTGCTGTAAGCGTTAAGCCATCTTCACTTAAAGTATATTGAATATCCTCACCACCAGAGGTTAGTGCAGGTTGCGAGCCAGTTACAGCAAAGGTTAACGACGAAAAGCTATCACTGCCAATAACAGTATCTAATGTACCGTTAAATGTATCTGAGCCGGACGCTAAACCTGACTCATCAAGGTTTGCAGAGTCTATATTGGCAAGCTGTGGTCCTGTGCCATCTTTAACGGTTATGGTTACATTACCCGCACCGCTGATTGCTGTACCATCACTATCCTCACCATTAACAGAAAGCGCAAAGTCTATATTTTCTCCATCAGGGTTATCAAGCGGTAAGCTTACTGTTGTTTGAACCCTAGCATCTAAATCTTTACCATTGGCATCTTGCGTTGCACTTACGCTAAAGCGGATAACTTCGTTACCATTTGCAGAACCCGTAATTGTTTTTCCGTCTTCGCTTAATGCAAAGGTAATAGCTACACCAGCACTTGTTAAGTTTAACGCATTTAAGTTTGCGATAGTGTCATCAAAGGTGATTGAATCAGCAACTAGTGCATCAGAGCCTGCCACAACAGCAAAGGATTTATTATTTGTTGTTGTAACGCCATAATCACTTTCTGTATAAGTAGCAGCTTGATCTGTAAAGCTGCCCGCACTGCCATCTTGTACTGTAAATGTGGCTGTACTTGATGAACTACCAACACCGTCGCGATCTTCTATTGTGTATTCAATCGTAAACTGTGGTGAAGGAGTTGAGTCTCGATTATCAAGCGCGTTAAAGCTCCATGTGCCATCGCTGTTAACCGTTAATGTACCTTCATCGGTTACTATCGTGGCTGGTGTACTTGTTGTTACATCATAATCAGTGCCATTAAATGTTACACTTGTAACAGTTGGTGCGCCCTCTACTACACTGTCGTTTGTGACTAAGCTACCTGTTGATACTCTACCCGCATCGGTGTCGGCTTCTGTAACTGTAAAGCTGTCGTCACTACTTTGTGGGGCAGAGTCGGTAATAGTAACGGCTGTTGGTACAACGACTAGTTCGGTTGTGCCATCGGCATCTGTTTGTAGTGCATCAACAAAAATATCAGTAAGTAAGCTTTCACTTTCGTGATCAATAGGTGCATGTAGCGTAGTAGTAAGTTCTCCACCTACAAGCGACACACTTAGCACTAAGTTACCTTGCGAGTCTTTTACCTCTAAAGATAAACCATCATTTGCTAAGGTAACCGAAACAGGGCTGCCGTCTACCGTTAAGCCTTCAAGACCAGATTGGTTTGTACTTAATGTAAGGTCAGCGTTATCTATTTCTATTGAACTAGTCGCTGAGCTTGTGCCGCCATTTGCTGTATTACTTTCATTTAATGTTTGGCTATCAAGCGCATCGAGTGTTGGTGCGACATCTTGCGCTGCGTTTCCTGCAGAATCAGTAACAGTTGCCGTAATAGTCCACTGCTGTGTATCATCAAGCTCAGATATATCTATACCGTTAACGTTCCAAGTTCCACCATTTGCGACTGCTGCAGTCACTACTTCACTAGTAGTGCCATCAAAAATTGTAAGTGTAACGGTAGAACCTGGTTCAGCATCGGTTGTACCGTTTAGCGTGGTTACTTCACCCGCTTTAAAGGCTCTACTGTTAATGCCGTTTTCACCAGTATCAATATCAATATTAATGGTGGTGTCTTTAGTAAAGGTGGTTTCGTTTGTGGCTAAATTACCTTCAACGTCTAATGC